>CALRLS020000081.1:0-14194 GCA_943368815.1 Cyanobium sp. NIES-981 | reverse complement strand
CCTTCAATCAGTTCCACATCTTCTCTTAGCTGATTAGCATCTTTTTCGCCTACTTTCTCATCCAGCACCGCAGAATCAAGGGCAATTACATCAATATCATCTTCGAGACGCGTTTTATTCACGGCAAAGTAATTCATTTTCTGTTCAAGTAAATGATATACACCTTTGAACTTAGAACCACCGTTCACCGGCCATGTTATAGGTCGAACACTGATGTTTAATTTCTGCTCCAGTTCATCCAATAAATCGAAAGGATTTTGTCCTTCACGGTCAAGTTTATTGACAAATATAATCACAGGAGTATTACGCATACGGCAAACCTCCATCAAGCGCTCTGTCTGTTCCTCAACGCCTTTCACACAGTCAATCACCAGAATTACGCTATCAACCGCCGTAAGGGTTCTATAAGTATCTTCTGCAAAGTCTTTGTGACCGGGCGTATCAAGGATATTGATTTTAAGGTCTCTGTACTCAAACGTCATTACCGATGTGGCCACCGAGATACCTCTTTGCTTCTCAATTTCCATGAAATCGGAAGTAGTAGATTTCTTGATTTTATTAGACTTCACTGCTCCGGCCGTCTGAATTGCCCCTCCGAAAAGGAGTAGTTTTTCAGTAAGCGTAGTTTTTCCGGCATCGGGGTGAGCAATGATAGCGAAAGTACGACGTTTGTGTAATTCTTGAATAAATGACATTTTTTGCTAATTTTGTAAACTTGACCCGGTAAAATAGAAACTATTCTCAAAACATTTTACCAGGTTCTCTTTTTAAACTTTCAATTATCTCTCCCTATTTACCTTTTTCTTCCACTTTGCGCAGACATCGATAGATAGATTGGCATCAGTATCAGATACCCCTGATTATAAAACGGGTGCAAAAATACGCATAAAATATGGAAGAAACACTTGCATTGTCATTTGAATCAATAATTTCTCAGATAATTGAGCAAGGGTATGGAATTTTGGACGGATTTCTGTCAGAACCCGAAATAACCGAAGTAAATGAGAGTTTTACAGCACATTACGATGCCCGTGAATTTAAACAGGCAGGTATCAGTAAGGGGCATGAGGTGGTAAAAAAAGTCAGAGGCGACGAAATCTTATGGTTAGAAAAAGCCACAGCCAATGCCATTGAGGTGAAGTTTCTAAGCCGTCTGGAAGCATTTATGGGCTACGTTAATTATACCTGTTTCCTTGGTCTTCGTTCGTACGAAATTCATTATGCTTCCTATCCGCTGGGGACATTTTATGCACGTCACCTTGATAAATTCAGAAATGATTCGGGCCGTAAACTATCTTTTATCTGTTATCTCAATCATAACTGGTTAGCTGAGAATGGTGGTGAGTTAGTCTTGCATCTGCTGGGCGTAGACAAACTTGTATTACCAATGGGCGGTCGATTGATAGTTTTTGAAAGTGATAAAATTGAGCATGAAGTATTAGTTGCCAATCGTGAACGCAGAAGCCTGACGGGCTGGTTGCGCAATATTGATTAGGGAGCTAGAGCAGCTCTGGAGATACTCTAGAGCGTTACGTCATAATCATAACCCAACTCATGCCAGTAGTCACGGGGTGGAGTATCTGAAAAATACATTTTCCCGATGCGTTTCAGGTTTTTTATACCATATTTTACCGGAATTATGAGGCGTAAGGGGGCACCATGGAATTTAGGTAGGGGTTGGTTATTTACTTCAAAACATAGCAAAGTCTGGGGATGCAAAACACTTGCTATGTCCAGGCCCACATAATATTTTCCATCAGGCGTTTCCAGTCCTACATATTTATACCATTCATTAGTTCCTTCTTTCTTGCCCAGATTATATTTTTTCAGAAAGTCAGAAAACCGGATGCCTCCATAATGCACAATCTGGTCCCAACCTTCAATGCATTTAAAATCAAAAATGATTTCCTGCTTCGGTAAGGCTTTAATATCGCTCATCTGATAGAATTTTGAAGGCTTGCCAGTAGGGTTTAGCACTTCCAATTGCCATTTCGATACATCAATATTTTCCTGAATTCCAATAAACCCGTTTAAGCGTGGTCGCTTGGCTGCTCTTGATTTTGGGTATGTTTTGGCAAGATTTGCATTGCTAAAGAACTGGTCTTTTACTTTTTCATTAAAACCTAATACCTCTCTGGTGGTTTTATCTAATCTGTTATCAGTTTCAGGTAGGTTTCTATACCATTTCCACGAAAACCAGCCACCAATACTGGCCAGTATGAAACCTGCAAATGAAAAGAAGGTTCGCCGCTGAATTTTCTTGTCTGACCATTGTTCCGACCTATGGTCTGTCCTACGGTCTGACCTATGGTCTGTTTTATTTTTCATAACATTATGCTTTAGGCTTCAATAATAGGATTAGGTTCTTCTTCCGGTTTTTCTTCGGGCAATGAAATTGTTTTCTTTAGCTCGAAACCTGTAATCATTGATTGGAAATTGTTCCAACCGGCCCTGATAACCTGTAAGATGTGAATCAGAAAAAATAATACATAGCCAATAGTCAGGATGAAATGTATTGCCCGGGCAACAGAATAGCCACCCATCAACCAGGTAAGCCAATACACCTGTACGGGTTTATAAATAGCGAGACCCGTTATAAGTGAACCAAAGCCCATAAGGATAATGGCTGAATAGGCCACTTGTTGAGCGCCATTATATTTTCGTATAGGAGGGTGGTATTTTCTGATATGCAAATCATGTAAAAGCACCTGCCATGCTTCTTTGAATGATTGTTTGTTGGGTATTAAAAATCTCCATTCTCCCGAAATAAGGGTGTACAAAACATAAAATAAGCCATTCAGAAAGAAAATCCACATAAATACAAAGTGGGTGGCCATGCCTTCTGCAAGCCTATAGGGTATTTTGAGTGTCTTATAAAACCATTGCGGGAAGAATTTCAGTAGAACCACATCACCTACCTGTATTTTATACACGCCATTAGCCCAATAGATGAGCATACCGCTCCATATCATAATCAACAATATCGGAAAGTTTACCCAGTGAAACCACCTGATGGCTAATGGATGCTTTTTTTCGACTTCTTTCATCAGAATCAGTAAATGGATAGAATAGATGACAATTTACAATATTTACGGATAATAGCAAATTTGGGATTTATGAATACAAGCCGATATTTGGATAGCAATAAGGCCTATTAAAAAAAAATTAATAAATTTGCACAAAAACGTGAAGCAATGACTTTTGAAGAATACCTGATAAGCAAGAAAATAAGCAAAGAGAAATTTGCGAAAGCAGAGCCGGAAATGTTTGAAGAATGGAGAGCCTTATTCGAACAGATGCATCCCGAAAGTTTCACTATGCACAAGAAATTCCTGATAAATCCTATCCGCCGGAAACACCATTTATAATCAACCGGGTGCTTTCGTATATAGGTAGCGTGACTACTTCTGCCCATTTTTTTATTTCATACTCATCTACTTATCTCAACCTTTCATCTACTATTTTAAGGTACTCGTGATTTTTATAAATCTTTTAATAAAAAGGCTTGTATTTAATGCAGATTTGATTGGTAATTTTGTACAAAATCAAGATTTACACAAGCTATTACAGCCACAATAGAGTTTAACATTTATTTACGAAAATGAAAAGAGAAATTTTACTTACTGTTCTTTCTTTAGGATTATTAAGCACAACTTTTGCGCAGTTTCCCGGCGGCGGTGGTTTTGGAGGAGGCGGACGTCCTGGTGGTGGTTTCCCTGGAGCGAATCAACAACAACAACAGATTCCACAAGAAGAAATTCCGAGAGGTAATGCAAAAATCAGCGGCAAATTAATTGATTCAACTACCAATAAACCAGTGGAGTTTGCTTCTATTGCCATATATGACAAAAACAATAAAGTTATTGAGGGTTCAATGACCGATATGAATGGCGCTTTTACAGTGAAGAACCTTGCCAAGGGGACTTATAAAGTTGTAGCTTCTTTTATCGGCTATAAAAATGCGACTATTAATAAGGTAGAAGTTACCAGCAACAAAGCTGATGTGAACGTCGGTAATTTGTTGATGGCGACTGATACAAAAATATTGAATGAGGTAACTGTGGTAGGTCAGGCAGCTTTGATTGAAGATAAGGTTGACCGCCTGGTATACAATGCCGAAAAAGACATCACAAGCCGTGGTGGTACTGCGGAAGATGTACTAAGAAAAGTACCGATGCTAACAGTAGATATGGACGGAAACGTGCAGATGCGTGGTAGCAGTAATATCAAGGTTTTGATTAACAACAAACCATCAAGTATTCTGGCTTCAAACATTGCCGATGCCATCAAGCAGATTCCTTCTGATATGATTAAGTCGGTAGAGGTAATCACCTCTCCGTCGGCTAAATACGATGCAGAGGGTACTGCAGGTATCATCAATATCATTACAAAAAAGAATAATCTTCAAGGGTTAACGGGCTTTGTCAATGCAGGTGCTGGTGTGCGTGGCGCCAATGCTTTTGGTAATTTGAACTTACGTAAGAAAAAAGTGGGTACATCATTAAACTTTGGTGGCAACTCGGGTTATAATACACCAAGTGACGGTGCCAGTACACGTACCAGTTCGGTAAGAGGTACAAACACAACACTAGCCCAGACTGATGCCAATAATGTAAGCCGTTTGTTTAGTAATGTGCAGCTAAGTGTTGATTATGACATCAATTCTAAAAACTCACTAAGCCTGACAGGCCGCCTGGGTAAGGGTAGTTTCAAAACAAGAGGTCCTCAGACTTCTTTGCTGACTGGTGCAGACAATACTGTTTTGATGGAATACACACGTTATATCAAGCAATTGCGTAATAACAATAGCGTAGACTTTGATTTCAATTATACCAGAACTTTCAAAGAACAAGGGCACGATTTCCAGTTCCTGATTCAACACGGAAGAAACCTTCGTAATACTGATTTCACTACTGACCAGAACAATCTGAGGTTCAATAAAAGTAATAATGATGGTAAAAATGCCGAGACTACGTTTCAGGCAGACTATAACCTGCCATTCAAAAAGAATATTTTTGAAACAGGAGCAAAATATGTGATACGTGACGTAAGCAGTGCCTATGATTTCTTCGAGTTCAACGAGCAGGCTAATGATTACCTGATTGTACCGGGTCGTACGAATAATTTTGATTATGAGCAAAGCGTAGCCTCGGCTTATACCTCACTTACGATAGCATTGCCAAAAAAATGGGGTTTAAAAATGGGTGTTCGTTATGAAAATACACATATCACAGCCAAATTCCAGACTTCAGATCAACCGACTACAATTGCTCCGTACGAAAACATTGTTCCGACGTTTACCATATCAAAAGATTTTCCAAAGAATCATAAAGTCAGATTCAGCTATGGCCAACGTATCCAACGCCCGAATATGGACTTCCTGAATCCATTCGTGAACTATGCTGACCCATTGAATATTTCGCAAGGTAATCCATTGCTAAGACCTGAGTTGAGTCATAATTTTGAATTTAATTATAATACTTACTTCAAGGCCAATTCAATCAACGTTTCGGTGTTCAGAAGATTGACCAACAACAATATTACTTCAGTGAGGTCGGTTGATGAAAAAGGGGTAATCACTACCACTTTTGATAATATCGGTAAAACCAATTTTTATGGAGCCAATTTGTTTTTGAACTTACAGCCAACCAAGAGTTTCAGGCTAGGTGGTGGGGCAAATTTTACCTATAATTTGCTGAACGGCTCAGTTGTGATTCCGGTGCTTCAATCGGATAATAGCTTTAAAAATACGATTGTAGGTATTGAGAACAAAGGCTGGAACTCAAACTTCAACTTCAATGCTTCTTATACTTTCACTAAAGGTTGGGGTGCACAGGCATTCGGATTTTTCGGAAGCCGTCAGGTTCAGTTGCAAGGGTATCAGGGATCGTGGAGAAACTACAATATTGGTGTGAAGAAAGATTTCAAAAACAAAAAAGGTAGCTTCAACTTTGGTTTAGATAATCCGTTTACAAAATCTATGACTATCAAGGGTTATGCGAAGGATCCTACATTTACTTCTAATTCAGAGCGCCATGTGTATAACAGAGGTGTTCGGTTCTCTATCAACTATTCATTTGGTAAAATGGATTTTAATGGTGGTAGCATGTTCCGCAACAAGAAGAAAGTAAATAATGATGACGTGAAAGCAGGCGAAACCGAAGGTGGGGCACAGGCACAACCACAAACCCCGGCAGGTGGTGGCGGTCGTCCACGTTAATAGTATCTTAAAAACGTAACTATATTAATATAAATAAGAGCAATCTGACTTACCTTGTCAGCTTGCTCTTATTGTTTTCTATAGAATCGATTGGGCAAATTGATGAATTATTTGTTATTTTAATCTACAGAACCCTATTAGAGCTTGTTTAAATTTTGTTATTCTGACCGAAAAGTGCAGATTTTTCTGCTAGACAAGCGGCCGCCGCTGCGGGCGCATTTTGCAGATGTAGCCAGCAGCTACACGGTTCGCCGCGCGATCGAAAAAATGCAACGCAGTATAGCAGAAAAAGATGTGCTTTGTAGGTCGAATCATAATTTTTAAACAAGCTCTTATCACCTATGATTACAAAAACTGCTTTGGTTAAGATTCTATTTATAGCTTCATTAAGCATATCTTATACGGCTTTTAGTCAGAATGTGCCAGAATCTCCCGGTGTTGTTATTGATTATATGTCGAAAGAGACGGGCAAATATATTGGGTCTCCTTCTATTTGTATCCTGGCAGATGGTACATACATTGCCTCTCATGATGAATTCGGGCCAAAATCAAAAGAATTTGCTTCAGCCCAGACAAGAATTTTTTCTTCTGACGACAAAGGCAAAACCTGGAAACAGATCGCCAATATTGATGGCCAATTCTGGTCCAATTTGTTTGTGAATAAGGGTGTTCTATATATTATGGGTACAAATAAGCATCATGGAAATTTTATTATCCGTAAATCAACTGATAATGGACATACCTGGACAATCCCATATTCTAAAACTACCGGATTATTATTGGAGGGAGAATACCATACTGCCCCTGTGCCAGTCATAGTTCATAATGCAAGAATCTGGCGGGCTGTTGAATATGCTACTGCTCCAACCACCCGATGGGGAAGAAGATACAGCGCCATGATGCTTTCGGCTCCGGTAGATGCTGATTTATTGCATGCTGATAACTGGCGCAAAACAAACTTTCTGTCTTATGATTCAACCTACCTCAACAATAAATTCAATGCCTGGCTGGAAGGCAATGCGGTTTTAAGCAAAGACGGAAAAATGCTCGATATCTTAAGAGTAGATGTACCTGCAGGCCACGAGGAATATGCTGCATTTGTGAGTATAAACAAAAATGGCAAGAAAGCCTCCTTTAATAAAGAAACCGGATTTGTAAAAATGCCCGGTGCCAGTAAGAAATTCAGTATCAGGTACGACTCGCAGACTGAAAGATACTGGGCATTAGTAAATGCAGTAGATACATCGTATAAAAATAAAACCCCTGCAAGTATAAGAAATCAATTAGTACTGGCTAGTTCACAAGACCTCAGAAATTGGGAGATTCACAAGCAATTATTATTTCATACGGATATAAGCAGGCATGGGTTTCAGTATGTAGACTGGCAATTTGAGCAGAACGACATTATTTTTGTTTCAAGAACTGCCTATGATGATGCTACAGGTGGGGCTAATAATTTTCATGATGCTAATTTTATGACTTTTCACAGGATTGAAAATTTCAGAAATTACCTGAATAAGCAGAAAGACTAGTGTACAAGTTTACTAATAAAGATTTTCTCACGAAAAGCCATATCGAAAGGTGTGGCTTTTTCGTTTTTTTCGTACTTTCGCAAATCACACATTAAAAGCCCAACTATGCAGATTAGCTTTTTAGAAATAAAGTGGACAGATGTATTGGACGTTGTATTAGTAACCTTTCTGTTATATTATATATATAAATTGGTAAGAGGCAGTGTAGCAAGCAGGGTATTTCTGGGCTATTTACTCATCTATTTGTTCTATCTCATTGTAAAAGCTATTGGTTTAGAGTTATTAACGCGAATCCTCGAATATTTTATGGGTGTTGGGGCAATTGCCCTCATTGTGCTTTTTCAGCAGGAAATCAGGCGGTTTTTGCTTATTGTCGGTAAATCTACTTCATTGACCAACAATAAGTTTTTTGCCAGATTATTAGGCAATGAACTGGAAAAAGAAAGTGTTACGCCTCTGAAAATAGTGAGCGATGCCTCCAAAACCATGTCAAGTGAGTTTACGGGCGGTATTATTGTACTTCAGAAGGATGATGATTTAAGTAAGTTCGTTGATTCAGGCGATATAATAGATGCAGTCTTATCTAAAAAATTACTGGTTTCAATTTTTAGTCAGTATAGCCTGTTGAGCGATGGCGCAGTAATCATCAATAAAGGCCGTATTAAGGCCGCGCATTGTATATTGCCTATTGCCAGTGGAGAAGATTTACCTTCTAATTATGGTTTTCGCCATCGTGCTGCCCTGGGTATTTCAGAAGCGACTGATGCAGTAGCCATTTGTATATCAGAAGAAAACGGCAAGATTTCTTTAGCTATCGACGGAAACATTAAAATTGTATCAGCCGGTGAATTAGAAAGAGAATTAAGAAGATATTTTCTGAATGAGATTTCTTAGTCAAATCGTGAATTAGTGAACTAGTAAATGTTGAATTAGTGAATACTGAATTAGCGATTTAGTAAATACTGAATTAGCTAAATAGTAGAGCTTATCAATCACTAATTCACCATTCACCATTCAAAATTAAAACTCCAATGATTAGCTTTTATCCCGGGCCGTCTAAAATTTACCCTCAGATAGCCGAATACCTGCAGGATGCAGTACATGAGGGGATTCTAAGCCAGAACCATAGAAGTCAGGCTTTTATGGATATGCTCAAAGAGTGTATCGACCTTTTCAAACAGAAACTCAATATCCCCACAGATTATACGGTTTATTTCACCTCGTCAGCTACCGAATGCTGGGAGATTGTTGCACAGTCTTTAACAGCCAAAGGTAGTCTGCATATCTATAATGGTGCTTTTGGACAGAAATGGTTTGATTATAGCCACAAAATTATAGGTGATACTACTTTTGATATACCATTTGATTTAGAAGAAAGCATCCCGATTCTGGAAACAGATACATCAAAATATGATGTCATGTGTATTACGCAAAATGAAACCTCTAATGCCACACAAGTAGATGTAAATCTGATTCCCGAAAGCGAAGCGCTCATAGCCTTTGATGTCACTTCATCAATAGGTGGTGTACAATTAGACTGGACAAAAGGAGACATCTGGTTAGCATCCGTACAAAAATGCCTCGGATTACCCGCAGGTCTTGGTGTGATGATTTGCTCACCTAAAGCCTTGAAGCAGGCAGACTTAATAGGGGAGAGGAAACATTATAATAGTTTCCTGTTCATGCACGAAAACTTTGAGAAATACCAGACGCCGTATACACCTAATGTTTTGAGTATTTATCTGCTCAAAAGAGTGATGGAGCAGGTGGAGAATATTGATGTAATCAGCAAAAAAATAAAAGCCAGAAATCGGGATTTTTGTCGATTCATTCAAGAAGAAACTGTATGGCAATTGTTGATTGAAAATGAAGCGGTGAGGTCAGATACTGTTATTGCAATAGAAGGTGTAAGCGATGCCGTGAAACAAATAAAACAAAAAGCCGGAGAAGCAGGGATTACACTGGGAAATGGTTATGGTAACTGGAAAGAAACTACATTTAGAATAGCCAATTTTCCTGCTATTGAAGATTGGGAGTTTAAGGCCTTGAAGGAGTGTCTAATTTAAGAATTGAGTGATTGAGTGAGTTAGTGATTTAGTGAATAAAATTAATATGAGATTATTTGTTGTCTCAATTGACACAAAGTCACAAGAACACAACATTAAACGCTATTTGTAATTACTCACTCATTCACTAACTCACTCATTCACTCAATATATTTGAACATGAACTTTAGTTTTAAAGAAATTATCTCTGTTACCATTATTCTTTTCTCCGTTATTGATATTCTCGGGTCTATTCCGATTATTATTGATTTACGTAAGAAAGCAGGTGGTATTCATGCGGAGCAGGCTACCTTGGTGGCTGGTTCGCTGATGATTATCTATTTGTTTCTGGGTGTTGGTATTCTGAAACTGTTCGGGGTTGATGTTAAGTCATTCGCCGTAGCAGGTGCCTTGATTATCTTTCTGATAGGTCTGGAGATGATTCTTGGTCGGAATATATTCAAGCATGATACCTCTTCAAGTAAGGCAACCTCCATCGTTCCATTGGCTTTCCCGATTATTGCCGGGGCAGGTACCATGACAACCATTATCTCGCTGAAAGCTGCTTATCAGCAGGAGAATATTATTATAGGCATATTACTCAATCTTCTGGTAGTATATCTTGTTTTGCGTACATCGGTATGGATAGAAAACAAACTGGGACAAACAGGTGCAGATATTCTCCGGAAGGTGTTCGGTATGATTCTTCTCGCTATTGCCATCAAGCTAATCAAAACCAATCTGGTATAAAAGATACGAGCGGGACAATGTCCCGCCCAATGCTCCCTAAACTAAATTGTATGATTAAAAGCGTTTCATAAAGTCTAAAGTATTTTCGTCAATTCAGGGTTTTAAGAAGCCGAACCCACCCATTATACCTCATAATACCGAAACACTTTCCATGAGTGGGGTCGACTAGTACGAGACCAATGGTTTACTACGGCATTATCCGGATAAAGCATTTCATTAGCCTTATGATTTATAAACTTTTAAAGCAGAAAACAGGCACTACTCATTTTGTTTTTATATCAAAACTATTTGTTTTTTCTGACTGAACTAATTTTAGTTAATGACACTAATTGGTGGCATTATGTTGCATAAACCCTCAATCTTTAATCAATAAATTATGGTAGTCTACTTCTTTTTCCGTAAATAAATATTGCCGTGCTCCGATTTCAGTTCTATAGGTTTTCCTCCACCATTCAATGCAGCCGTGAGGGTATTCTGTCTGTTTTCAGAAACAGGCAATTGAAAATCAGTGAATACATCATTCCACTCTGAAACCCTGATTTTTAAATCTGTTTTGATATTACCGGGTACTTCCAGAAACACCTTCCCAAAAAGACTGGATAAGTAGATATTACCCGTCTGGTTTAGATATGCATTGACCGAACCATGTCGGCTATAAGCCCTGATATTTCCGCTTAGATTTTGCAGGTGTATATGGCCGAACTCGGTACTGGCTTCAAAACTACCCGTCATATCTTTCACCGCCCAGCGTTGACCGTGTTGCGGATAGTTTTCATAGACCATCAGGTTGAGTTTATTTGGCAGATACAAGGTATAAGTGCCATTATAGCAATTGCACACATCTCTGATAACGAGGAGGGTATCTTCCTGCGAAATGTTTATACCTAATTGTGTATTGTCTTCAAAGCCTTTCAGAATAACTCTTTTCAGGCCGTCTGCTTGTTTGGGAGGATTAATAGGCTCATTAATTTCAATTCTTACTTCAGTGCCTTCATAGCCCTGAATATTGATATTATTTCGCTCTATTAAGATAACGGCTTGTTTGGAAGAACTTTTGAGTGGAGTAGCAAACTTCATTTGAGCAAAGATTGTTTGCCACCCCAGGCAAAAGAGGAGTAATGTTAATAGTTTTTTCATAATTCAGGTATTAATTTTCTCCTCACCCCTAGCCCCTCTCCTGAACAAGGAGAGGGGGACTTTTAAAGCCCCTCTCCCGTGGGAGAGGGGCTAGGGGGGTGAGGTGTTATTTCTTCTTCCTCACATAAATATTGCCATTGCTCGACTTCAGGTCAATCACAACGCCACCACCGTTGATAGTACCTTCAAACGAATCAGTTTTACCTGAACTTGTACCTGCAACATAAACGAACTGGTCTTTCTTGAATACATCTCTCTCATCACAATCATCGCAATCGTTTCTGTTATAATTTCTAACTTTAGATGTTACACTAACTTCGCCTGCTTGTTCGTTCTGGCCATTGATGGTCTTAGTCCCTGAACTTGCTACAGTTTTGGCTTCTTTTTTAGTAGCTGCAATGTCCCAGTCTGTAAATAAATCACCGTAATAACTGCGGATTTTCAGATTTGCTTTTGAATCAGCAGGTAGGGTAATATCAATGGCACCTGATGCGCTGATAGAACTTGGTGAAGCTTGAGAAAGTTTTGAGTAGGTAACAAAAATCTTTCCGTGGCCTGTATTCGCTACCAATGGGCCTGTAATATCGTTCAGGTATGCTTTTGAATTATTGGTTTTTAATTCAATTTCACCTGCAATATCACTCACAATGATTTTTTGCTCACCCCAGTTCTGGCTTTCAATGACACTTATGTCAAGCGATTTCGGTACTTTAATAGTCAATATTCCGGTATAACGGTTCTTTGGAATAAGGATTTTGAGTAAATTACCTTCTACTTCTGCACTAGCACCTACACCTGTATTATCAACTACACCACCGGTGATTAAGCGTAATCCCTCTGCCTCTTTTGGAAGCTCCTTGCGGTTTTCTCCGGTTTGTTCAATGCTTACTTCATTGCCATCAACTCCCTGAATGACTACAGAAGCCTGCTGTATTATTACCTGTACTTTTTTACCCTGTCCACTAAAATTTACTTTATATGGTTTGGTTTGCCCGAAGGACGTTGCATAGGCCATGCAAGCTAAAACGACAACAGCTACTTTTTTCATGTTTTTTTACTGGTTTATGTATTATATTTTAAATTAAGTGTTTTCTGTCAATGTTGCTGTTCGTCGAAAATGAGGCCTGTTATAGAGAGCTTTCGGGCAATACCCCCAGCTCTTAGTTATCTCCGCCTTTTTTATCGTCATTGCTGATGCTTTTCTTCTGACGTTGTGGCTGGCTGCTCATTTTTCCGAACTGGTAAGAGAGACTCACTCTCCATCCCTGGTTATAATATCTTGATTTACCCGTTTGTGAAAAAGTTGGTCCTGAAAAATCTATTTTCTGAGTAAAATACGGTGCAAGGAAATTGTCGAAACCTGCGCCAAGCGTCACTTTTTTATTCAACAGTTCTTTCTGGAAAGCGATGTTGTAATAGGCAAATCCACTTATTCTACCCTGTAACATTACCCTTGGAGAGTTAAAGAAACCAAAGAACTGTGCTTTGAAGCCTTTGCCGAAATCATAACTTGCGTTCATATTGACACGGTACATCCAGTTTTCGTTTGATACCTGCAATGCCGGGCTATTCAGCACATTATAATACACATTCAGCGCACCGTTGGCTGTGAATTTCTTCTTAATCTTGGTATTACCACTCAGCGATAATCCATAAGAAATGTTCTGTGCAATATTCTGAAAATTAATAGAGGCAGCACCTTCCGAATCGAATGTTCTGATGCGTTCAATCGCATTGTTGGTTTGACGCATATATAGCGAGGTATTAATTGACGACTCCTTGATATATACATTATAATTAATCTCAGCGCTATGGGTCAGTTCAGGTTTCAGATAAGGATTACCCGTATAGGTCATCAAAGGCTCGCTGGCATTTACGTATGGATTCAGATACCATAACATCGGGCGTTGAATACGCTGGGTATAGCTCAGTTTCAGTTTCTGGTTCTTAGGTAAGCTTCTTGATAAACTCACGTTAGGAATCAGATTGCCGTAATTGCTGGAGAACGGAACAGTACCTGCTAAAAACTCTGCCTGAATAAAGGTATGCTCATATCTTAAGCCTGCATTGATGCCCCATTTGTTTTTTGATGTGCGTGAATAAGTAAGATAAGCGCTAGCCACCTGTTGTGCATACTCAAACACATTGGCTAAAGCCGGAACATCCTCAAAGTTGGTAGAACCGTCAAGTGCATTCGATACCTGATAATCGCTTTGCACATTTCTGAAAATCGACTTTACACCCACTTCCATCGTACTTACACTATCTAATGGGTTCGTGAAATCCAGCTGTACAGTTCCTTCATAGTTTGCACTGTAATTAGTGCTTTTTTCTCGGTAATTGACTGCTTTATTTTCGTTGGCCTGATCGAGTGTATAAAAACTGTCTTCGCCTTCTTTCGAGAACATCGTCAGTATATTAAATTCTCTTCTTGGCTTTTTGAATGTTTTGGTATAGTCAAGGTTTAAAGTATTTCCGCTCCAGTCATAAATACGGTATAGATTACGGGT
>CALRLS020000080.1:0-14222 GCA_943368815.1 Cyanobium sp. NIES-981 | reverse complement strand
CACTGAAAACCAGATTCTTCTCAAATATTTCGCATGAGTTCCGAACACCCTTAACTTTACTGGCAGGTCCCCTATCCGATTTCAGAAAAAAATATCCTCAGGAAAGTATAGTGGCAGTGATGCAACGTAATCTGAGCAGATTGCAGACCCTCATTAATCAATTGCTCGATTTGTCGAAACTGGAAGCAGGAAAAATGGCTCCGCAGATTCAGGAGGCAGATTTGGCGTATTTTCTGAAACAATTGCTGGCTTCGTTTGAGTCTCTGGCAGAAAACAAGCACATTAGCTTTGTTTATGATAAAAGTACTATAAGACATATTACTTATTTTGATAGTGATAAAATTGAGAAAATCATTACTAATTTACTCTCAAATGCTTTCAAATTTACAGCAGAAGGGGGCGAGATTGCTATACAAACCACTTATACCGATACTTCATTTACGATAAAAGTACGGGACACAGGTATTGGGATTGAACAAGAACGTTTGACGTTTATCTTTGACCGTTTCTATCAGGTAGAAGATAGTTCTGCACTTAAAAGTTATACCCGAAACTATGAAGGAACAGGCATTGGTCTGGCATTAGTAAAAGAATTAGTAGATGTATTGAAAGGAAAAATAAGTGTTGAAAGTCAGATTGGCCTTGGCACAACCTTTACGGTCTCTATTCCCACAGACAAAGCTACCTGGAACAAATATCTTAGTAATGAACCAATAGTAACAGAACCGGATAGTAGTAAAATGGAGAGGTATGAATCAGGATATTCAGTGTTAAACGCTAAGCAAAATGATTCGGTTCAGTATGATTCAGAATTGCCGATACTTTTAATTATTGAAGATAATGCTGATTTAAGAGCCTATATCAGAGGCCATTTCGAATTGACTTACCAGATTGTAGAAGCCGCTGACGGACAAGAAGGTTATGAAAAAGCAGTAGAGCTGATTCCGAACCTTGTGATTTGCGATTTGATGATGCCTCGTTTAGATGGATTCGGTTTCTGTAAACTGGTTAAATCTGATATGCGCACCAATCATATCCCGGTAATTATGCTCACAGCCAGAGCCGCGCTTGAAGACAGACTGGAAGGTCTTGAACTGGGTGCTGATGATTATCTTGCCAAGCCATTCAATACAGACGAATTACAGATACGGGTGCGTAACCTGATTGCGATAAGAGAGGCTTTGCAACAAAAATACAGGCAATCAATCTATCATGAACCTGTGGCAGATGAGTCAAAAGACCATTCTTTAAATGACCGGTTTCTGCAACAAATCTATTCGATTATCGATAAGAATCTACTAAATACTGATTTTAGCATAAAAACACTGGCCGATGAAATGAATATCACGCCAAGTCAGCTAAGACGTAAACTGAAAGCCATCACTGACCAGACAATCATTGAATTTATCCGTAATTACCGCCTTAAAAAAGCAGCAAAAATGCTGCAGAATAAGTACGTTACGGTTTCAGAAGTAGCTCTTCAGGTAGGTTTTGAAAGTATATCCTATTTCGCAAAGGTATTTCAGGAGGTATATGGAAAAACTCCTTCGGATTGGGGTGATTGATGTCTAGTACAAGACATCTGTGACCTCGCCGGGACACAATATATTCTTACTAATTAGTCCCTTTACTTACCTAAGTTTCTGACTATCAGTCAATTACACATCAGCAAGACAAGAAAAAAATAAGTTCGATTAAAATAAGTAAAAGAAATTAGTCTGCAATTTCGTCTGCATTGTTTGGCTATCCCAAAATAAATTTAGATAGCTTTTTTTCTTAACAAATAATACTCTGTTTAAGTCAACTTCTTCAATTTGAGCTTGATATAGATAAATATTGTTAAAAACGATAAAATTTGATTAAGTTTAAATCCAATTTTACTGCTTAATTAGAATGATTAAAAAGACTGATCTCCCTTCGAAAATTTGCGACATCTGAATTGACTAAAAGAGTAAATCTTAAACGATTTCGCTACTCTGTATAAGTATTTAATATTTACAAAACTACTTATATTGCCTTTTAACGAAAATGCTTTAAATATAGCTTCTCTAAAACTGGTACTTGCCATAAATAACTTTCATAATAAACCCTCATATAATTAATTAGAATTTTAAATTGAATTAAATGACAGAATATAAAAACCAACTAGAAGATATAACTAGAAAAAAAAGTGATAAATATTGGAGTCCATTAGTCATAATACTTGTTGTTTTGGCTATAATTATAATAATATTTTCTTTTTTTGCACCTTATATTTTTACAGCTACTTCCTACAAGCCTCAATTTGATTTTACACTTACTGGGCCAATTGGAGATACATTAGGAGGTATAATGAATCCCTTCATAGCATTAGCCGGAATCCTAATAACCTTCTTAGCATTTTATATGCAAATTGAAGCTAATAAATTACAAATAAGGATTTTCCAAAATGGTTTAGAAGCTGAGAAGAATAAAAAAATCAGAGAAGAAAAGATAGATTGCTATGGTAAGCTTAGTGTACTGAAATTAGATTTAGATTCAGTCATAACAGATGTCAAAGTAAGGTCTGTAAGCCTACAGAAATATTATAACGATGTTGAGAAAAATCCCTTTAGGTCAAATGTATTGATAAGAACTCCAACTTTTAATTATGCAAGAACTGCCGATTTAGACAGATTGGCAATTTATAAAGGATTTAAACACTTTTCAGAAGATAAAGAATGGATAAAGCACTTTACAAATATTTACCAGATATTAGATTTCTTATCAGAGGCTTTCAAATCAATTTATGAAATATTTAAATATCATTCAGAAGAAAATTTTAGAGAGAAAGAAAACATTAGAGATGAGTTGAATCAATTAATTGATGATTTGTTCATAGTTCATAATACTTCTCATCCTACCTCTCCTTTAATAATAATAATAAATGAGGTACTATCGAGAAATGCAAATTTTACGAGAAAAAGCGATATTCCAATTGAAACTGATTTAAAGATAATTCAAAACAATGTTATAGAGTATTTTATAGAAGAAGCTCTTAGAATAAAAGAAAGTGATGCCTACAAGGTTATTCAAAAATTAGTAATTGTCGCAATGAATATTAGTAAAAAGATTACCCGAGTAAGCTATTATGAAATGCAAACAGGGGAAACGGCAAAGATAACGTGGACAAGCATAAATCAAGGTAATGAAGGTAAAGAAAGCGTTTTACAAAAAATAGAAGAAATTAAAAATTATTTAGAGACCCTATTAGACAAAAATAAAGATATATTAAATTAATAATGGCAACACTGTTTAAAGAAGTAAATTACAACCTCGCTACGCTGATTCAACAAATTGATATGGGTATCATTGGGCTGCCCGATATACAACGTCCCTTCGTATGGCCTGATACAAAAGTCCGTGACCTGTTCGATAGCATGTATAAAGGGTATCCGGTAGGCTATTTCCTGTTTTGGGCAAATGCCAACGTAGAGCATACCAAAGGTATTGGAACCAGTAGCAAGCAAAAAGCCCCTAATTTATTGATTGTTGACGGTCAGCAAAGACTTACTTCTTTATATGCGGTGATAAAAGCGCAAGAGATAATCAGAGAGAATTATACCAAAGCTACCATAGCTATTGCCTTCAATCCTTTAGAAGAAAAGTTCGAGATTCCTGATGCTGCTATCCGTAAAAACCCAAGATACTTCCAGAATATCTCGGAGGTCTGGAAAACCGATGCAGATATTTTCGAAATCACAGATAATTTCATCGAAAATCTTAAGGAATCAAAAGAACTTACCAAAGAAGAAATAAAGACCATCAGGCAAAATTTCAATGCCCTAAAAAATCTTGAAGGTTATCCGTTTTCTGCCTTGGAGCTTTCGGCCAATATTACCGAAGAGCAAGTAGCTGATGTATTTGTACGTATAAACTCGCAGGGTAAAACACTAAATCAGGCCGACTTTATTCTGACCTTAATGAGCGTTTTCTGGGAAGAAGGTCGCAAATCATTAGAAGAGTTTTGCCGCCTATGCCGGATACCCTCAAAAGACACCGCCTCACCTTTCAACTACCTGATAGACCCTGACCCCGACCAGATGCTGCGGGTTTCGGTTGGCCTGGCATTCCGCAGAGCAAGGCTGCAATATGTTTATAGCATCCTGAGAGGAAAAGATTTAGAGACAGGTGTGTTCAGCGCTGACAGGAGAGACAACCAGTTTGAATTTTTAAAAGTGGCTCAGGCCAAAGCCCTAAACATACAAAACTGGCATGAGTTTATTAAGGCAGTAAAACAAGCAGGTTTTGCTCGTCAGGACTACATCAGTTCAAAGAATAATCTGCTATATGCCTATATCTTCTTCCTGATAGGCCGGGAGGACTTCAGGGTGGACTTATACGAGTTGAAAAAACTGATAAGCAAATGGTTTTTCATGTCGGCCATTACAGGCCGCTATACAGGTTCCCCCGAAACAGCTATGGAAATAGATCTGGCCAGACTAAGAGGTGTTGACAATGCTAATGATTTTAAGCAGGTATTAGAAGAAATCATCACTGCACAGCTAACTGCCAATTTCTGGGAAATCAGATTACCACTGGACCTGGCAACCTCTTCATCAACCAGTCCATCTCTATATGCCTATTATGCTTCTTTATATATTCTCGGCGCTAAGGGCTTATTCAGTAAGCTGAAAGTATATGAATTATTGCAGGAAGGGCTTAGAGCCAATAAATCGGCTTTAGAAAGACATCATCTTTTTCCGAAAGCATGGCTTATTAAAAATGGCATTACAGAACAAAGAGATACTAACCAGATTGCCAATTATGCTTTAGTAGAATGGAGTGATAATATTACTATTTCAGATACACCTCCACCAGAATATTTGCCTTTCTATATTGAGCGATTTTCAAGTGAGGATATGGCTGATATGTACTATTGGCATGCTTTGCCTGATAACTGGGAGCAAATGAGCTATCAGGATTTTTTAATTGAAAGAAGAAAAAGAATTGCCTTAGTTATCAGAGATGCTTATGAAAAGATTTGTCTATAATTGAAAGCTATAAACAATTTTCACTTTGATATTGTATCTGTGACTTGGAGTGATTGTGTAGGACGGAAATTGAAGAGTTGACGTGGCGGGCTGCATGTCCCGGACTGCGCATCCCGGACTACATCTGAAGTTCGGAAAACTTCTATTCAGAAAAACACAAAAGAGGGTGATAGTTTGTGACCTCGCCGGGAATCGAACCCGGATCTAAAGTTTAGGAAACTTCTATTCTATCCGTTGAACTACGTGGTCATAAAATTTACGCAGATGGTTCAGGTATGAACCATCTGCGCACTTTATTGAATACAAATTTGAGCAATTTTTTGTTTCAATTGATGAATTTTCTTTAAAAAATCCTTTATTCTACTGAAATCTCGTCAACAAACAGCCATGCGGGGTTACCGCTTCCCTGATGATTGGATGGTAATTTGCCATAGTTTTTGGCAAATACCCTTACATATCTGGCTTTTTTATCATCCACAGCAACACCTAGCTGTTGAACCGACCGACCATTCGGGTCGGTACTGCTCATGGGTATTTTCTTTACTGAAGTATACTTCTTCCCATCACCTGATACAAATACTTCTACTTCAGTAGGCAGCATAATCCATGAAGCACTGGCACCCATAAAAGCAAAAGATACTTTTCCTATGCTCATCACCTGCCCTAAATCTATGGTTATGTCAAGGTCTTTACCCTCAAAACCTACCCATGTAGCACTATTGGCTTCTTCTCCTTTTACACCGTTGGTCAAGCCATAGGTTTCGCCGCCTGTATAATTTTTAGGCTGATTAACCAGCGTATACTTACGCCCTGTTGCCTTGTTAATAAAGAAATATTTGGTCAGAATCTTGCCCAGTTGTTCGCCATTCGCTGAAAACTCAGCAGCCCGCACACTACCATCTTTGGTTATTACTACTCCCGAAGCCTGGTATAGTGTCGAACTTGCGGTAGGCTCCGAGCCATCTATTGTATATCTGATTACAGCCGCTTTGTCTGCCGATTGTAATTTTACTACTACCTGACTCTTCTCATTCATGGCAGATGAGGCCGATATATCATAATAGCTTTTCGCATAATTAACAGCCAGATATTTCAATCGATCAAAATGCGTTTTCAGGCGGGCAGTAAAATCGCTGTAATCTTTCTGTTTAAGCGATGTCCAGCCTATTTCCGCAATAGCCGACGCACGCGGATAAACCATGTATTCTAACTGACTTGTTGTTTGTATGTATTCTGTCCAGACATTGGCTTGTACACCTAATATATGTTTGGCTTGTTCAGGAGTCAGCGCTTTAGGTGTCGGGTCATAAGAATA
Organism: Cyanobium sp. NIES-981; assembly: GCA_943368815.1. GTDB lineage: Bacteria > Bacteroidota > Bacteroidia > Cytophagales > Spirosomataceae > Emticicia. Next base: position 7,895 of record CALRLS020000080.1, on the reverse strand, counting down.
GACCTTTTCTAAAGGCAGATAGCCCCCAATAGCCAAAGGCTCAGTCGTAGGGTCTGACTGATAATAATCCAGATAACAATAGCCTGTCGGAGTCATAATAGCATCATGGTTTTGCTGTGCAGCGGCAATACCTCCCTCTACCCCACGCCATGACATGATGGTGGCATTCGGAGAAATCCCTCCTTCCAGTATTTCATCCCAGCCAATGATTTTCTTGCCCTTAGATGTCAGGAATTTATCGAAATGTTTAATGAAATAACTTTGCAATTCGTGTTCGTCTTTCAGGCCCTCTTTCTTCATCAAATCCTGACAGAATTTACTTTCTTTCCAAGCTGTTTTAGGGCATTCATCGCCGCCAATATGCACATACTGGCTCGGGAATAAGGCTATTACTTCTGTCAATACATCTTCCAGAAACCTGAAAGTTGTTTCCGTAGGGCAAAATACATCTTCATGCACCCCCCAGATTCCGGTTACTTCATACGGGCCTCCTTTCAAAGATTTTTCGGTACAGCCCAATTCAGGATAGGCTGCCAAAGCCGCTAAAGCATGGCCCGGCATTTCTATTTCGGGGATAATCGTAACGAATTTCTTTTGTGCATAGTTAATCACATCCTTTATTTCCTCCTGTGTATAAAAGCCTCCATGTGGTGTGCCATCAAACTTTCCTTCTGTATAATGGCCTTTCATACTCTCCTTTCGCTTCGAGCCTACCTCAGTCAGTTTAGGATACTTCTTAATCTCAATTCTCCAGCCCTGATCATCGGTCAGATGCCAGTGAAAACGGTTCATTTTATGCAATGCCAATAAATCAATGTATCTTTTTATGAACGAAACCGGAAAGAAATGGCGGCTCACATCAAGCATACTCCCACGATGGCCATAACGTGGACGGTCAAAAATAGTACATGCCGGAACAGTCCATTTCACACCTTTTTCGAGTGAACTGCTGAATACTTGCGGAGGTAATAATTGTAAAAGACTTTGCAGGGCATAAAACTCTCCTTTACCTGTCGCCCCTGCCAGTATGATACCCTTGGCATCAGCCTTCAGAATATAGTCTTCATCACCCAACATCTTGTTATATACCTGCTCTTTAAACGGAGCAAATACAATCGTTTTGTTGGCAGGCACTAAATTATTCGATATATCAGATTCCTCAATTGTCAGCGTAATGCCTGCACTTACCGCTACCCGTTCAGCCAGCATTTCTGCCAGAGGTCTGATTTCCGTAGCACCCTTTGGAATCAGGATTTTTGTTTGTTTGTCAATAGTAAATTCACCGGTCAGAGGTGTCAGCTCCAATGGTTTGGGTATAATCGCATATTTATTCTGAGCTATAGTAGAAAACGAAAGAATGAGCAGGCTTAGGCAGCCGAATATTTTTTTCATGCAATGATAGGTTTTATTGATTCCTGGGCAAAAATACTTTTTATTGATTAAAAAACTCGGTAATACTGGTGTTTTTTGAGAATAAGGGAATTATCTTACATCTTACTTAAAAATCTGTCTCATTAAACATTGACACATTAGTTATTCAGGAACCATGAATCATTATTGTAACAATTGCAACAGGGAACGACAAGACCGAATACTTTTAATGGTCCAAATTATCTGATTTATTACTATTTATCCTGCTAAGGATACCCCAATCAGCCTTCCTATTCCGAATGTTATAGCTGCTGCAATCAATCCAAAAAAGACTTGCCTGAATCCTGAATACCAGATACTTTTTCCTGTAAATAATGTAATTGCCGAACCAATACCAAACAATCCTGTTGCACTTAGCAAGGCGCTCAATAAAATAGACTGAGTACCGCCTAAAAAGAAAAATGGAATCACGGGTATTATTGCGCCAATGCCAAACAAAACAAACGAAGAGATAGCGGCTTCCATTGCAGAACCCTTTAAATCTTCAGTATTTATGCCGAGTTCTTCTTTTACTAAAATCTCGTGTGCATGGCCCTTATCAGACATAATATCATTAGCCATTTTCATTGCCTGCTCTTCCGGAATTCCTTTAGATATATAAATCAAAGCTAATTCTTTTTCTTCTCCCTCCGGGTTAGTTTCGAGTTCTTCCATCTCAAGCTGCATCTGGTTCTCATAAAGTTCCTGCGAGCTCTTCACAGAAATCCACTCACCCAATGCCATTGATAAGGCACCAGCCAAAAGCCCTGCAAGTCCGGTCAAAAGTACCTCACTCTGTCCACTTGTGGCTCCGGCAATGCCCATAACCAAACTAAAATTAGAAACCAATCCATCATTTCCGCCTAAGACAGCAGCCCTGAGCGCATTTCCGCCTACTGAGCGGTGTCGTTTTTCAAACCTTGCCAGATTTGAACCTGACACATTTTTATTGTTGTTAAGAATATTTTTGAGGATTGTAACATGAGCTGTATCAGAGATTGAATCCGTAGTTTTAGATTTTTTCCGTGCTCCGGCTATTGCATAAGAAATGCTCTTTTCGGTATCTAATAAAACTCCCAAAACATAATCATAACCAAATATTTTCCCAATCATTTGAAGTATTCTGGCGCGTCTTGATGGTGGTGGGAGGTCTGAGGGAGTTAAATTATTCTTTTTTGCAAAAAGGATGGCATGGCTTTGTTCTATTTCACTCATTTGATAAAAAACATTGGCCACATTCTTATCTTCTTCGTTGTCAGCTAGTATTTTATATAAAAAACTTGCGTCTATTTCGGTTTGTATATTTTTTAAATTTATCATTTTGCTCTTTTAAGAATTGTTGTTCACTATATAAATCTGTATTTGGTAAAGTTCACAAATTCAAGGCATAATTAGTCATTTTAACATAAATCTTTATGCAAGGATAGTTTAGTATTCTAAGCTGGCAGTTGAAAAGCCCGATATAACAAATACTTAGGGTTGTTTCAGGTTAAAACAGGTATCTGTCTATTTCATTGATACTTAAGACCATCTAGTAAATTTTCAAGCATATTTTGCCTTAAAATAAAACAAAATAACCGAATAAGCCTGATATTCGTATAGTATCAAATATACCTATGCCATGAAAAAATACATCCTGTTATTATTTACCCTAAACCTGATTGCTATCTGCTCATTGGCCCAAAAACCCACGCTTACAAAAGAAGAAAAGATACAGGCCGTTGATATGATTTCTGATTTTTTTGGTAAACCTGCGCCCAGTAAAACGCCGGTGCCTGATGTAATTGCCGAAAAAGGATTACCTGTTAACCTGAATCCTGCGGATTTTGATAAGAAACTCGCCCTGTTTACTAATAGTTTTTATTTCAAGGAATCAAGTTTTCAGGACAACGAAGCCCGTATCGAAGCAGATGTATTTCATTTACCAAACATGGATTTAATCAGCGGAGAGTTTGCCTGGACTAAAACCAATGCCAAAGAGGGTGGTACCTTAGAAATAGTAAAAAAAGAAGACCCCTATAAGATGTCATCAATGGATTTCTTCAATGAAGTAGTGGTCTATAAACCGCAAGACGGAAAAACACTGAACACCATAGAAGGCACTTTCTCTTTTAATTACCCTACCGAATTTTCACAAATAAGCTTTACCAAAGCAGATATAGGCAAAGGAAAAGATATAGAAGGTGAAACCGTAAAACTGATGTCGATTGAAAACGATATAGCGGTGTTTCAGATTAATCGTAAAGACGAAAACAGCCACCTGAATTATTATGCCTTAAATGCCAAAGGATTGCCTCTTTATTTAGAAGTAACCCGTTCGGAAGTGCCTAAGACTATCTATGATTTGCTGGACAAAAACGGCAAGATTCCTGCAGATAAAAAGAAACTATTAGTAGATAAATTCGACGACCTACTCAAAGAGCCTGTTATTTGTTACATAAAAGCCCTGGGTATCATTGCTCAACTGGTTGTGGTGAAACCTAAAAGTATCACAAGCAAGAAAGTCCCGATTGTAGTGCACCACGCACCAGATTTTCAGAAAGGGGAAACAGCTTTGCCTTACGAACGTTATGAAAATCTGCCCACAGCACTTATATATGATAAATTATCGGAAGCAGACCTGACGAATCTGACGCTCAAAGCAGACCGTACGGATGATGGCTACAATAACCATAAAATTATTCTCTCTGTACCCAATAGCCCTAATTCAGCTTATGCCAAAGTAGAATTTAAGGATGTAGTAGCCACACTGGCAGGTAAAAATGCGCCTTTTGACCCTCAGGGTGCTTTTTATGATGAGAAACCCAAAACATATAGTTTCAGGCTCGACCCTCCGGGTGGCGACCAGCCTATTGATTGCGACTTAATCAAGGGTACGGTGCTTATATCCTATCCGGTCGAAATCAGCACCCAAACTTTGCCAATCAATGCTCCGGCTGATAATTTTGAAATGAAAAACCCGATAACGGTAACTTATTTTACCGCTGACACAGACTTGGATGGCTCAGGCGATGCCAAACCTAAACGAGCCTATGCAGCCAATGGCTTGCGACTCAAAAGAGTAGAGGGTTTTTATACTGGTGGCTCAAAAAATGACAGGTCTTATATGGAATATATATATTGGGGCAAACCTGCCACTATTCAGATAGATCGCGCTACGAAATGGGTTACCAAGGAAATACCTTTTTCTTTGGCGCCTGCGCCTAAAAAACCCAAACCGTTTTGAGCTAAGGCATATAAAAAGCCATCTCAGCTTATGATTCCTGAGATGGGGAAAGTGTGATGTTTAGCAGACTATTTCTTTTCTAAGTTCTTCTTAAGTTCATCAATCTCTTTTTGTTGCTGAATAGTATACAGGGTGAGTTCCTCTACTTTTTCTAAAAGCTTGGCTACCATTTCATGCATCGCCACTCCATTTTTAACTACTTCTTCTGCTGATGGTACATTTGGCAGATGCTTGTTCTGTTCAACATATTTCGCTACTTCTTTAAGCGACATTAATTGATAATTCTTTTCAAAAACTCTGTCTGCCCATTGGTTTTCGTTGGCATACTTCATTCTGAAAGGATTCAACAAAAACTGTCCTTTATCATCTAATTCAAGAAAATTCTGGTCATTGATTTTAAAGGCCGGATTGTCGTATGCAATTCGCATATTAAACACCCCTTTTACATCTAACCTATATCTTGGATTCGAAAGACCGATTCCGACCCTCACAAGTGAAGTATCGCCTAAAACCAGGCCGTCGTTTACAGATACTTTTGCGTTATAACCTAAAGCTGAGGCTCTTTGAAGTACATTCTGGTTGAGTCCTACTCCACCGGCATAGCGACCAAAGTAAGAGACTGTCTGGGCAAAAATACTATTGCCTGAAACTATTAATACACTGATAAGAAAAAGTTTTTTCATTGTACCAAGATTTAAAAAACTATATGGTTTTTAATTGCATTTTGTCGTTTCTACTTATCCATTCAAAGTAAACAATCAATAACAGAAGAGTTAAGCCGATACTTATCACAAAAAAATGAGGGTGTTTGGTATAAAAGCTTTTTTTATTTACACTTTTTATTTCTGCCGTTGTAATGTTCTGAGTAAACCAGGGTATCTGACCATAGACTTTTCCAAAAGGGTCAACAAAACAGGTGAGTCCGCCATTGGAGCATCTGGCAATTGTCCTTCGGTTTTCTATGGCCCGCAATCTGGTAAAACTCAATAAAAACCTGGCTCCCGGTGTTTTTCCGAACCAGGCATCATTATTCATCAGCGCTATAAAGTCGGCATCGTTATTCACTAAAGAAGCTATTTTGTCCGGATAGGTTTGCTCCCAACAGATAGTGAGGGCTACTGTCTGAATTTCACCACTTTGAGTACTGAATTTAAAATTATAAGGTTCACTCCCTCTGATTAACTGCCTGTCTCTTACCGACGGACAAGTAGCGCAATAAGGCATAAACTCCATAAAAGGCAAACCGTACTCCTTCTGGTATACTTTTACATCAGATTCTTTTAGCCTTAGAGAGTCCCAGAAGATTGCCAGTTGAGGTGTAAAAACCAAAGCAAGATTTTTAAAATTCTTCGATTTTTTCTCAAAGTCAACATAACCTATAGCTACGTTGGTATTCCAGTTAGCTATGTGATAGCGCGTAAAGTTCAGAAAAGCTGTATCCTTAAATAATGAAAAAGGAAATGAGGCTTCCGGCAATATCAACAAATCAGGTTGCTGGTGTCTTACTGCCGAATCTGATAAAGACATAATCTGCCGAAGTGTTTCATTGACTGTTATTGAATCATCATCGGCATAGCTATCAATATTGGTCTGAATAAGCGAAACCTTACTCTTTGTATTTCCGGTTCCTATAACACTTTTAGGATTAATATCAATTACCCAAAATGAATAGCCTGCTACTAATAAAATCCATGTGATTGTCAGCGAATAATATTTTCTGCTTTTGAAATAAATGGAAAATGCAATGAGGACATTCAATGCTATTACCCAGAAATTTATTCCCCACATACCTGTCAAATCAGCATATTGGATAAAATAGGGCAGATTTGCCTGTGTATAGGCCGTATAATGTACCTGTAAATTATGGGGTAAATAATGCGTAGCCCAGTCTGAAAAAGTCCAGAAAAAAGGCAATAGCACTAAGGCTTTATACCACCCAAAACGCTTTTGTACGAAATAGTGAATAATAAAAATCCCATATAATGATAACATTTGCGAAAAGTAACAGATAAAAAAAGTCGGCCAGTTATAATAGCTCGTCCACCAGAAACCAATAGGGCTGCTTATCAAAAAAACTGGTATGATAAGGCTGGCATAATGCTTAAATGTGGTTGCCTTTCTGATTTCGAGTAGTATTGGCACCAAAGCAACCCATGCCAATAGTCCGAAGGGATAATCAGGGTAACATGGATAAGCAAGCCCATTCAGTATACCCGATAGCACAACGGCTTTGAGACCTGAAGGGAAGCTTTTATACCAATTTATTAGTTTCTTCATTGATATGTCCTTAGTTCAGACTCCAACTAAACTTCACATTCGATTTCCCTTTCTGAATCTCCCTCACCTCGAAACCATCACGTGTCTTTCTTGAAACATAAATACCCTTACAATCACCTTCCAGTTGAATATTCAGCATCAAATCTTCAAAATCTTCTCTGGGTGGCTCAAATCTGATAAAGCTTGTGCCATTTGTTAGTTGACCCTTGCCTACTGTTTTCTTTTGCTTACTTACAGCAGAAATTCTTGCATTGGGGTCTGGTGTTGAACTGAGCAAGAGCCATTCTTCTCCATCATAATAATAGAAACCCGGCTCTTCATCCATCTGGAAAACCAGTAAACCAAAAGCCGGGTTTTTAGGTCGGTTCTCCATATAAATTCTTGGTATCAAAATACCCAGGCTGTCGCTATCAACATCTAAAATCGCTGAGGAATGTGCAGCAGTATTGTAATTATTAATGCTTACTCCTTTGGCATCGTTATTTAGCCTTACCTCCGACGATTCACTTAATAAGCCAGTTGGTACGATGGCTTTAAAACTCAAATCTTCCAGAAGTGCATTATTACCTGTCTGTGAAACTATCTTTGCCTGAAAGAAATGCCCCTCTCTGGTCATAAAACCAATGCTGTTGGATGTACGTTTTAACACATAAGAACTTGATTCGTTTTCTCTTGTATAAAACTGGCTCTGATAATACCCTCTCAAACAATTGTAAGTACCGTAGTTCGGTATCGTGATAGTGCCATAGGCATCTATTGTCAGAGTGGTTACAGTTTTATACAATTTTTGCTTTGTTTTATAATCATATTCTTCAACAGTGGCATTTATAACATTTCCCAGGCTAAGGGGCACTCGCATGAACTCGTAGTCCGGTTCATCAAAGGCATCATTACTAATATCAAAATCGAATGAACGTCCCAAATGGTCAACCTTATTGGTAGTGAGTGCAAAATGCTCATAAACATCAAACTCCACATTGTT
>CALRLS020000079.1:0-14336 GCA_943368815.1 Cyanobium sp. NIES-981 | reverse complement strand
GGTTTTGAAGCAGGAAAAAATTATTCCCTGATTAAAACTTTGCTCTTAAGGCTCTTTGCTCTATCAATTTCCATGATGCATAGGCCAAAATTGCTACGATTGTAGCCATTACCATTAAATCTGATATACTACCATATAAGTTATAGCTTAACATGATGTTGACCACGGGCAAATGGTAAATATAAATGCCATAAGAAATGTCGTTCTCATGTAACAGACTCTTGCTCAGGTTAACATAAGAAAAGGCAAACGAAAGGCTTAATAATGAAAGTAAGGTATTGGCTATGATTCCGAGGATTGAGACATGTCTCGGGTCAATATATAGATTAAGCCATGTATGCAAAATCAACACATATGCTGCATAAATTAGTAACCAGATTAAGACTTTATCCTTAAGGTATTTTTCCAGCCAGCCGAAATTTTTGTAGATAGCTATTCCGGTCAGGAAGAAGTACAGATGGTAGAATACAGTATTACCTAAAAATTTAGAGAGTAGTTCATGACTGATAATCCATGCATTAGTATTAATAAAGTATGTTATAAAAACAGCGCATATAAACAATACCGCAAGCAGAATATTAGTATAGAGTAGTTTTTTAGGTCGGTTAATGATATATAATAGTATCGGCAATATCAGATAAAATTGTAATTCAACTGCCACGCTCCACAAGCTTCCGTTCGGATGGCCTACTCCCCAGGCTTTTAATGAAGGTGTGACATAGAACTGAAAAAAGGAGATCTGGGCTGCAAACCATATCAACAAATCCTTAACTACAATTGGTCTTATAAAGTAAATAAGCAAAAGCCCTGTAAGAATTGTACAAACCCATAAAGCCGGATAAATTCGTAAGGCACGGTTTCTGAAATACTTCCTCAGATCAAAATTGTTCCGTTCCAGAGAGTGGCTGATTAAGAAGCCACTTATAGTAAAGAAAATCGGTACTCCCGGAAAATGAAAAAGTATAGCCAGAAAACCGTATATACTATTAAAAATTTTGAAATGTTCAGCCCCGTGCCAGATAAGTACCTGAAAAGCAGCGATTAACCGTATCAAATCAAAATTATTAGTTCTGCTTATGTTCATAAGTCACTTTTTTAAAACCCTCATACATTTCCTTTGCCACTTGCTCAGGGGAGTATTTTTTAATTATCTCTTTTGAAACTTCTCCAAAATTCCTGATTTTATCAGGCTCATTTACAAATTTTTTCATTATAGATGCCAGTTCATCTGTATCGTAGGGGTTAAAGGTATAACCATTTTCTCCATTTCGCACTAAATCATGCGATGAACCGCATTTATTGGAAACAATTACCGGCATACCATAAACCATTGCTTCATTTACTACCAAACCCCAAGGCTCCGAATAACTTGGTAACACAAAAACATCTCCCAATGCCACGTACTTAGGCACATCATACCAGGCCTGTCCTTCTATGAATTTTACACCTTCCAGTTTATTGTCAACTACATACTTCCTAAGTTTTTCTCCCTCTGCACCGTCGCCTAAAACAATCAGTCCCCAATCTTTATTTTGTAATTTAGAAAAGGCAATTAAAAGATTATCGACGTTTTTAATAGCCATCAAACGACCAGTATATATAAAATTATATGGCCTTAAGCCATACTTTTTCTTTTCCGCCTCTCTGTCCGGTAAAGCACTCTGGTAAATTGATAAAATTTTCTGATTATCAACAGCGTTGTTCTCAAGTAAAATCTGGTCAGGTTTAGCACCGAATTTCAACATATATTCGGCAGCCTTTGAGCCATAGCAAAAAAAACCCTGTGCCCTGTTTACAACAAAACGTTTGATGGCTTCTTTCCACCAGACATTAGGTTTATCTTCTTCGGTAGAATCAACAGAAATAATGACTTTTATACCTTTAAGGCGGCAATAAAAAATCACGGTATTCATGGCAGGTTCGTAGTATCCGGAAACATTCACTACATCAGGTTTGAATTTCCTGACCCAATACAACATTTTCCGGGCTCTTGTCGTATTAGGTATGTTCTCATAATAATCATCAACCAGTACCTGATAATTGTATTGATGAATGCTTCTGTCTACAGGGCCTAAATTGGCTCTGGTTATTTCATTTAATGAGGTTTGAAGAACTAATAATTCATCATTTTTATGCGAATCGACTATTTTCTGGAGTTCTGAATAAATTTTACCTTTATAATGAGACCAAAGGTATTGATGAATAACAAGTATCCGCATCCGTTGCTGTTTTTTCTTTTAATAATAAGGTCGTAAAATTAAGAAATTTTGGCCTTAAAATAGAAAATTCAGCGATAATAAATGACAATTAAAGGGAGTAAAGTATATTTGTAAAAAAATTGAAGATGATAATCTACATAGACTTATTTCTTAATAAAATATTAAAATATCGGCAGAGTCTGGGTTTAAGCTTTTTCTTTTTCGGTGCACCGATTATCTATTTCTTTAGGGACGGTCTAAAATTAGCTCCTGATAGTACTGCCTTTACGGCTGTATTTACTATAGGCAGTTTATTATTGGCATTTCCGTTTACGATAAAAAAAGTTTACCAGACCAATACTTTAGGCTATTCGCTTTGTATTGCCTATTCCATTTTAGCCATATTCTATCTGGCTGTATATACACCAAACCGGGGTTGGTTCACGAACACAACCGTTGAAGGGGTCTATCAGGTACTTATATTGCTTTCGATGTTTATTTTTGCAGGCACTTCTATTAATTCCTTAAAAGATAATTTTCTCTTATTTACTCTTATCATCTGCCTTATTGGCGGACTGAGCCTGCTTTATTATATATTCCGGAATCCGCTCTATGTGATTGGTATGCGGGCCTCCATCAGTTTTGGGGGAGATGATGCGGTTTCATCCATGGGTAACCCTCATATTTATGCCAAAAGCGCTTATTCGGGTTTGGTTGCAGGGGTTATCCTGTTAAAAACTGAAAAACGTTTGCTGTGGAGATTGTTCATCATTGGCAGTATCATGATTCTATTGTTAGTAGTAGCACTATGCCAGGCAATGGCAATTATTCTGGTTACAGGTTTGTTTTTCTTTCTTTATTATATTACCAGTATCAATGCCCACAATATTTATAAGGTATTAAAATGGATATTTGGCTGGCAGGGTCTTGTTCTGTTCCTTATGTTCTGTGGTGGCATTTATTACCTTTGGGAACATACACGGTTCGATGAGTACTTTGAAAATGTCTCAGGTATAATTACAGATAGAATTGAACGGATTGTTACTTCGCTGACAGATACTAAAACTGCGTCTACAGTAAGACTTGCCGGTGATGATTCGGCCTCTACACGTGTAACTAATATCACTGACCTGTTTAAGAGTATTGATGAACGGATAGATAATGGCGAGTGGATGACGGTTATTTTTGGCAATGGCTACCAACATAAATATATTGACTCCCCCATTTTTCAAACACTCAATGACTTAGGGATTCCGGGTTTCATTATTTTTACTTTGGTTCATATCGTATTATTGATTTGGGTAGCTAAAGAAATACGCAATCCCACCTGCAATTTTACACTTTTTACGGCATTCGTATTTCTTGTAACGGTCATTCAGAATTTCACGATGGGTATGCCTTATGATTATCAGCGATGGACAGCCATTATTTTTGTCGCCCGATTTGCTCTAAATTATAAGCAGGTACGCGTAGTAAAAATACCTGAAGTTGCTATACCTGCCTAGAATAGTAAAAGATATAATATACCTACTAAGCCTGTTCATCGTTACCCTGACATGAAGTATATTGTTGTATTGATTCTTCCATTATTATTTTCATGTAAGAAAGAAGTTGATTCTATTCAATTTTCGGAGAATATCACTATTTACAAATCAGAACCAACAGAGAAATCAGCCCTTAATAATCCGCAAAAAAACCTACCGACAGGTATGGTATATATACCCGGCGGCTTTACGCAGATTGGTGCTGAAGATGGCATTGAATGGGAAAAGCCCATTTTCTGGGTAAAAGTTAAACCTTTCCTGATGGATGCTCATGAAGTAACCGTGGGTGATTTCAGAAAATTTGTTCAGCAAACAAATTACCTAACAGAAGCAGAAAAGTTTGGCGATGGTGGTGTATTGAATGAAGAAACCAAGCAGTGGGTATTAGAGAAAGGGGCTAATTGGGAGTATCCTTATGGCAAAAAAGCAGATAAAGCCCTTGACAATTACCCGGTAACACAGGTATCGTGGAATGATGCCAAAGCCTATGCAAAATGGGCGGGCAAACGACTACCATACGAAATAGAATGGGAACATGCCGCCAGAAATGGTATTAATTCAAAATTATTGTATCCTTTCGGGAATGAAATTATAGCAAACGGAAAATACCTGACTAATACATGGAATGGCACTTTCCCGAATTTTGATAAAACATTGGATGGCTTTCATTTTGCTGCCCCTGTAGGTTCGTTCAGCCCTTCGCCATTAGGCATTTATGACATGAGTGGCAATGTATGGGAATGGTGCGAAGATTGGAAAACAAACTATACTGACATTATAGCAGGCATTGAAAGCGAAACAGAAGAAAAAAAAGAGAAAGTTCAACGAGGCGGCTCTTTTTTGTGTGAGCCATCGTGGTGCCATGGATACAGGGTTTCAGGTAAGTCTTTTACTACACCCGAAACGAGTCTGATGCATGTGGGTTTTCGTTGTGTAAAAGATATTCAATAGGCAGGCACAAAAAAATTAGCCCCCACCAGTGGCAGAGGCTAATCTGAGCTATTGAGTGAATCTATACTATTTACAAACGTTTAATTTTCAGTACTACTCCCGGCTTCACAATATTACTGGATAAATTATTCAGTTGCCATAATTCTTCCAATGCTACACTATAGTTTACTGAAATTCTGAACAAGGTATCGTCTTTTTTGACGGTATGGTTCAAAAATTTTCCTTGTTCGGTGCTTTTATCTTTTAAGGTATTCGTGCTTTGAGGCGCTATTGAAGGTGTGCTTTTACTCCCGGTTTCGTTCTTCTTCTGAACAGATGGAGTAAGGCCGCTATTATCAACAGTTTTTTGCAAATTTAAGTTCATTGTTTCTTCTTTCCTAGTTAAAGGGGAAGAATTTAATTCCTTTTCTTTTACCGCTTCGATTACCTCACTGGTACTATTCCTGGTATTACTCGTTTCTTTAGCTTCAGTATTTGCTTTGTCTGTCAATACAACCGTATCGACTTTCACTGGTTCATTATTGACAGGCTCATCATTAAACTCTGTATTACTTTCAGCCCTTACCATCTCGTCTATCGCTTCAAGTTCGTCCGGCATATTAATATACTCTACAGCCTTATTTTTTGGTCTGGTTGCCTGCAACCAGATAATCCTACCTCTTTGTAAACGCTGAACAGTCTCAAATCTGTTATATTTTAACAAATTTTCCAGTTTAATGCCATAAATCTGAGCAATACTCCATAAAGTTTCTCCTTCTCTGACCACATGAAACGGGATACTAGCTTTAGAGTCTTTGGCTTCTAAATAATACACCTGCCCAATCTGCAACAGGTCATTTTCTTTAATATCGTTATACTCAATAAATTTATTAATCGAAATATCGCCCTTGTAGGCTAATGTAACGGCGTTGTCACACATCTCTGCCTGTATTCCGTCCAGATTATTAATCTTGTAAAATATCCCTCCTTTACCTTTGCTTTTAGCCTTGTCGTTTACCTTTTTTAACAAAGGGAAACCCAGGTCTTTAGTTGGTATTCCGGATTTTTTTGATAATTCACTTGAAACCCTTACTTCGTTGAATCTATTGGCCGGTATTACTACCAATATCTGGCAATCTGTATCAGGCACAGTTTTCACCAATAGCCACGGATTATATTCGTTCAATACCGCAAGGTCAACTTTTAGTTCTGCCGATATACGATTCAGGCTCTTTCCCTTGCTATACGGGTACTCATATACGATTTTAGATACTTGTGGCTTAAACGCCGGAAACTCTTGTTCAATAACAAGCTTATATGCCAGAAACTGCAACAAGGCCATATAAGCAGGGCTATCTAAAGCGATGTATTCATTTTGATTATTAGATGTATTGGCCCATTTACGATTTACCTCTAACTGATTGATAATTTTCCTATGGGCAATCAAAGAATACAAGGTAGCACCCCAGTTATTATATAATATATTGTTCCTTTTCAAACAAAGTGCAGCACCTTTGGTGGCAACTATCAGGTGTTTTCGCTCATCTACCTGTGCATTAATTAATAAATCAACCTCCTCTGCTTTTTGTCTGTCCAGACACCAGTATACGCCTGATTCAGGGATTCCGTTTTTCTCAATGCTTGATTGATACTTATCATAATTCACTAAGAACTTAAAGTCATCAGGTACACCCTGCTCTCTGAGAATTGGCTCGACGATGGGAAAGAACAATGAGGCTTTTTCTAAGCTATTTAAAAGCACCTGGCGGTTTGAAAGAATTTCTTTCATTTCATTCAGCACGAGATACTTCGTGACATCATTCAACTGAAAAGTAACATTGGCAAATTTAACTTCATTTGGAACAACCGGGAGGTATATATCAGATGCAAATGAATTATTGCTTAGCCAACAACCCAATAGTAAATTCACGCAAACAATATTTCTAAAAGCACGTAAGTCCATTTTTAGATTCACTGTTACTGTAAATGGGAGACACTTTCATGTCCCCCATAACAGTTAATAATTTACGTTGGGTTTGAGTCTGAACTTGCGTTCTCGCCATGGCCTACCATTTTGTGTGGTGTAACCATTTTTTAGTTTTAATTAGGAAAGCTTATTTGTAATTCTGATGCTAAAGTAAAATACCCGTTTGATATTTCCAAATGTAAACGAATATTTTTTATAGTTTCTATTGAAATTATTTTTTCAATAAATATTGAAAAAATTGGATAAAAATATAACCTACTGGCTTTCAGCAGGTTATATCAAAACTACTTAGTTCTCCATTTTTTATACTGGTTGATTAAACCATTCGTTGAAGTATCATGTGAAGAAATTATAGTGTCATCCTGCAACTCAGGATAGATTTTATTGGCCAATTGTTTACCAAGTTCAACACCCCACTGGTCGAAACTGAAAATATTCCAGATAACCCCTTGTACAAAAATCTTATGCTCATAGGCAGCTATCAGGCTACCTAGTGATTTAGGTGTGATTTTCTTAATAAGAATCGAGTTGGTAGGTCTGTTTCCTGCAAAAACCTTATATGGAGCTATCTTGTCAATCTCTTCCTGTGATTTTCCGGCTAATTCTTTAATTACCTCATCCAATGACTTACCATTCATTAATGCCTCTGTCTGGGCAAAGAAGTTTGATAATAGCATTTTATGATGGTCGCCGAGTGGATTATGAGAAATGGCAGGAGCGATAAAATCAGCGGGAATCAGTTTTGTTCCCTGGTGTATCAACTGATAAAAAGCATGCTGCCCATTTGTGCCGGGTTCTCCCCAGATGATAGGCCCCGTCTGGTAATCAACTTTATCTCCTTTTCTGTCCACATATTTCCCGTTTGATTCCATATCTCCCTGTTGGAAATAGGCTGCAAAACGATGCATGTATTGGTCATAAGGCAAAATAGCGTGTGATTCTGCCCCATAAAAATTATTATACCATACGCCTAAAAGCGCCAGAATAACCGGAATATTTTTCTCAAAGGGTGTGTTTCTGAAATGGTTATCCATTTCATGTGCCCCTGTTAAAAGCGCTTCAAAATTATCATAACCAATATAACAGGCAATTGAAAGACCAATGGCCGACCATAGAGAGTACCTACCCCCTACCCAGTCCCAGAAACCGAACATATTGGCAGTGTCAATACCAAATTTCTCTACTTCGGTCTTATTGGTTGATATAGCCACAAAATGTTTCTTCACAAATGCTGAATCTACTGCCGTTTTCAGAAACCAGCTACGGGCCGAATGGGCATTAGCCATTGTCTCTTGCGTAGTAAAGGTTTTTGAGGCAATCATGAACAAAGTTGTTTCCGGCGAGAGTTTTTTCAATGTTTCGGCAATATGTGTGCCGTCTACATTTGATACAAAGTGCACTTTCAGTTTTTTGGCATAGGGTTTCAATGATTCAGTAGCCATTACTGGTCCCAAATCAGAACCACCGATACCGATATTTACAATATCCGTAATAGTTTTATTGGTATAACCTTTCCATGCGCCGGAGTTTACACGCTCCGAAAAATCTTTCACCTTTGTCAAAACCTCATTTACATCGGGCATTACATCGTTGCCATCAACCAGAATCGGACTATTGCTTCTGTTACGCAATGCCACATGCAACACAGCACGGTTTTCAGTCTGATTAATCTTTGCTCCTGTATACATCTGCTCAATGGCATCAGCAAGATTGCACTCACGCGCCAGCTCAATCAGATATGACATTGTGCGACCATTGATATTGTTTTTTGAATAATCAAGCAGAATATCGTTGAACTTCAGAGAATACTTCTTAAAACGGTTTTTATCTTCGGCAAAAAGCTCTTTCAATTGCTTTTTACTGATGGTTTTATGATGACTTTTGAGTTTTTTAAATGCCGTAGTTTGGGTAAAATTTGTAGTAGGTAGCATAGTAAAATTACCTCCGCCCCCTGCGTGAGGTCTTGATTTGATTAGTATATTTCCTTCAGGGGTTCAGGAATGAGCTTTATTTGATACAAATATCGTCTAAATGACTTTTAGAAGCTACAAAAACATTAAAATCTACATCACCGCTGATACCATCGAGGCGTCCGTTGGTGCTGTGTTGCCAGAGCATCAGCTTCGAATTTTCGAATCCTTCCAGTTTTCTGCTATCATAATCTGAAATCCAAAGCGGGTAATTATCGAAATTACCTTTTATATACTGGCGATAGATATGCCTGTTGGTATAAATAATGGGGTTTACGCCATAATGGCTTTTAAGATGCTCTATAAAAGTAGTTACATTGGCAACCAGATTCTGTCTTACTTTTTTATTGAGGCCCTGCACTTCGAAATCAACAACCGGAACAAAATCACCTTCTTCAAGAGAAACTGATTTAATAAAAT
Source organism: Cyanobium sp. NIES-981 (assembly GCA_943368815.1). Taxonomy (GTDB): domain Bacteria; phylum Bacteroidota; class Bacteroidia; order Cytophagales; family Spirosomataceae; genus Emticicia. The sequence goes on along the minus strand of CALRLS020000079.1, from coordinate 5,287 downwards.
TTTCAGCCTGCGCTTTTGGGTCTGCCCATGGCACATAAAAATGATAGGCGCCCCTTAACAAACCTACTTTTTTTGCTTCACGCCAATTGTTTTTAAAATCCTGGTCTTTCAGGTCAGTGCCTTCTGTTGCTTTAATGAAACAGAAACTTACTCCTATATTTTCGTTACTGTTCTTTACCTTATGCCAGTCGATTTTCTTGTTGTGGTGTGATACATCAATGCCGTGTATTGTATACCGCAAAGGTATTTTTATTCCAAAATCATCAACATAAGTCCATTTCTGTCCATCACTTACATATACAGGGTACAAGATAATGAGCGCAATAACAACAAAAGCGTAGAGCGTTTTTAAATTGAATATGCGCTTTACCAATGGTTTTTGCTGAGTTGTCGGCCGTGTCTGGTTCTTTTTCTTCTTTCTCATTAACGCAATAGCGAAAGCTTTTCGATAATTCTAATGCTTTTCATATCGCAAATATTGTGCAAAAATAAGCAAAAAATAAAAACCGGAGGTTTTTGCTTCCGGTTTTCTATAAAAACTATTTTTCCACGCCTTATTTATTAGGCTGTGGAGTATATCTCAAATAAGGTTTTACAACGTTTACACCTTTAGGAAATTTAGCAATTGCGTCTTCTGTTGACACAGCCGGAACAACGATAGTATCGTCTCCGTCTTTCCAATCTGCTGGTGTTGCTACCTGATAATTGGCAGTTAATTGTAAAGAGTCAATTACTCTCAGTATCTCCTGAAAATTACGGCCTGTTGATGCCGGATAAGTCAATGTGAGTTTAACTTTTTTATCTGGTCCGATAACGAATACAGACCTAACCGTTGCTTTTTCAGAAGCGTTCGGGTGAATCATATCATATAAAGTGGCCACCTGACGGTCTCCATCAGCGATAATAGGAAAATTCACTTCAACGCCATTAACTTCTTCAATATCAGGTACCCATTTGTTATGTGAATCCAGATCATCGACCGAAACTGCTATTACTTTTACATTTCTTTTTTCGAATTCACCTTTCAGAAGTGCGGTTTTACCTAATTCTGTTGTACAAACAGGGGTAAAATCAGCAGGGTGTGAAAATAACAAGCCCCACGAATTTCCGAGCCATTCATGAAAATTGATAGTACCCTTTGTGGTTTCTGCTGTAAAGTCCGGTGCGATATCTCCTAATCTAATTGACATACGATTTATGATTTTAATGATGAATAATATTAAATGCCTATTAATAATCTACTAATTTAATAGAGAATGTTTTCAATCTTGTTTTAGTTCCAAATTTAAAGAAAAAGTCTGTCAGTTTTAATCCGGCTGCTCATTATTTGTCAACAAAAAAAGGCTTCTTCCGAAGCCTCTCCCAAATATCATACGTTTACTGAATCTGTGCCAAAGGAATTTTATTCTTGTAGTTCCAGAATGCTGAAACATTAACGATTTTCCATTGCCCATTCATTTTCTCCATCAGTCGAACCTCCTTACTTTGTAAGTAGTACTTTTGATTGCGGTCGCTATTGTACTGGTCCCATGTAAGATGTGCGGCGTTGTTTCCATAAAATTTATAACGGATGTTCTCACGTTTAATTATGGGGTGGCTATTACCTGCTTCTTCTTTTTCATTAGGATTTTCCTTTATAAACTTACCCAGATTCTTGTTGATGCTCTCCCAGCCTACGCTGGCATCAAAAGTTCCATCGGCATTACTCCAGGCTTGATATGCGTAATCAGAGTGAGCAAATTGGTTTTGCCAACAGTTATAGTCTCTCTTGAAAAAACAATCAGTTTCGGATTGAATCACAGCCATAATTTCTTTTTTTTCAGTTTCAAGGTCATTGAAACCACTTGGAGAGGAACTGGCTGTCTGGCAGGCGTAAGCAATTGCTGAAATCAGCGCGAGCGATAACAAATTCGTTTTCATTGGTAGAAAAATTTTAAGAGTCTAAAAAATTTTGTCTTCGAAAACTATCTTTTACTGTATCACCACTTAATTATATTGCTTTAAATATAAAATAACAATATGACAATTCCAAGTTTTATTTGATTTATTTTAATAGAGCGTTAGAATTACAATGTCCAAAAAAACATAGCCACAATGTACACGAAGTACACTATGTTGCACAATTTTCATATAGTGCAACATTGACTAGGCGTCCCCGTGCACCTTGAGCACATTGTGGCAGAAAATTGTTCCTTAAATATATTCATCATTTAATCACCACAATCTTCCTTTCCAATACACCTTCCTGTAAATATATTCTAATAAAATAGGTGCCACTTGGTATTAATCTTGGTAAATAAAAACTTTCGGTTGACCCGTTAATATCAATTTCCTGCACCAGCACTCTCCCCATTGAGTCAATCATTTCATATCGCCAGTTGTGGCTTAATTCACCGTTTATTTTGATGGTAATACCTGCATCTGTCGGATTCGGCGAAATTACTACGGCAATTCTCTCGTCAGCATTCAGTTCTACACCTGTAATTGAAGTACCGCCGCTCGGGTCAACGACGATATTTTTTTTTCCTACTATTTTATCAGATAATTCGTTCAGATAGCATTCCAGATTTGTATAGCCCTCAATACCTGTAAACTTCTTTGAGAGTTGTGTACCATTATGGTCTTGCACATTTGGGTTCAAACCATTGGCAGTTTCCCAATCATTGGGCATACCGTCATTATCTGTATCAGTGGGGGCAGTTTGCGCTGCATCAGTCAGGAAAGTATCATTATAATAGTCAGTTCCATTAATCGGATTGGTGTCTATTACATTATTTTTCAAAGGAGTCATCAGACGCCTGTCCATAGGGTCTCTCGGAAATGCCCCGACGTTTTCAACGGCATACGTAACCAATTGGGATGAAGGTGTATAACTGATGGCAGGAAAGTTATTACGTGTACTCAATCGGGTAGCCGAACCTAAATTTGTGTTGGGGGCATTGGTATTGAAATCGTCGCAGCAATAAAACAGTTGATAATCGGACAGGGCAGGATACTGGTTCATTGTATTACCACTAGCAAAAAGCCGGTTACTGGCATTGCTGAGCAGGTCAAACGAAGCCAAAGGACCAGTATAGGCATTTCTGGCTTCTGTGCGGTTATTAACAAAATTAAGATTCAGATGAAAATCCCGGCACCCGTCACCACCGGACGTACAGGGATTATACCATGTTTGTATCTGCTGGTCCCAAAAAAGATTGTTCGAGACCTCAAAATTCAATGTCCTGTTACGGCAATGCGGCGATTCACATGAAAACTCAGGCATTCTCCCCCCTATTCTGTTCCAGACATTATGATGCACACTGATATTGTCTTGTTCATGCCCCGCCTCACTATAATTCATCAACATACCTCCCAATGGGTAATGCTCACCCAGGGTTTCAGACAATTGGCAATTCTGAATAGTAATATTATGAGAATTAGAAATCTGAACAGCTTCATCTATGGCATTGGCGAATGAACAATGGTCAACGATTACATTAGAAGCGCCATCCAGACGCAAAGCATCATCTAAAACATAACCCTGGTTAGGCAGATTAGTACCCAGTTTAGGCCTCGACCGCAAATGCCTGATGATGGCATTTTTTGAATTGGTATTGGTTTCGTAGATTTCATCGAAGATAATTCCACGAACGATAATACCGCTTGGTGAAGTCTGCCCTGCAATATATACGTCTCTCTGAAAAACCTCTGCCGCACAGGGTATCACCCCACTTACTTTGAACAAGATATACTTGCGGCCAACCACTTGCAAAGCAGCCGCCAGAGAACCCGCCCCGCTGCAATTAAGATTGGTTACATAGATTACTTGCCCACCCCTGCCACCTGTAGCTGAGGCACCGAATCCTTCTGCTCCCGGAAATGCCGGGATTGTCTGGGCTGAAACGGTAGAATAGAATAATACGGAAAGTAGAGTAAAAATAATAGGTCTCATAGTAGAGCTGGCTTATAGTGTATTATCAGAAAGCTTGATTTAATCTTATTCAAATTTTGTTCCAATAAATCTTTCCGGACTAATTCATAGTATAGATTCCCGCCTTTCAGAACGTACAAATTTCTTTCTAAAACCGTAAATCAGTATGGAAAATAACGCCAAAAACTGGCAAAAAAGCGACTCAATGAAAAAGATTGACGCTATTTGAATATAAAAGCCAATGCGTGTTTATATTTGAATAATATTCTCAGACATTTCAAATATCAATGCTTCACTTATGAAATGGCGATCGCTTTATTTTTTAACGTTTCTTTTATCGGGGTTCAGCATCGGGTCTCTTGCACAGGATAATTCATGGACGGTTAGAGGTAAGGTATTAGAGGTGAATAAAACTCCATTGCAGTTTGTGAATGTCTATGTCAACAATACTTCTATCGGGACTGCCACCGGGGCTGATGGCAGCTTCATACTAAGGGTTCCTAAAAGTGTTCAGAAAGTTGAACTTGTGGTGTCATTTATTGGCTATACAACTTTAAAAAAAGTGTTGAGCCCTACTGAAATGGGCAAAACCATCGTATTCTTATTAGAGAGCTCAAACCTACTGAAAGAAATAAAAATCACTGCCAGAAGAGATCGGGACTGGAAGAAAAAGTGGCGTATTTTTAAGGATGGCCTGCTTGGTAACTCGCAATTTACATCTGATTGTGAGATAATGAATCCGGAGGTAATCAAGTTAAGCTATGATAAGAACAAAAATGTGGTGGCTACAGCTACAGAACCTATTATTGTGAACAATAATGGCCTCGGCTATAAGATTATGTTTCAGATGGAAGCTTTTGCTTCTGATGGTAAACTGACTTTTTTTGCAGGAGACAAGTTTTTTGAAAATCTGAAACCCAAAGATGAAAAACAGGAAAACCGATGGAAGAAATTAAGAAAACGAGCCTACCATGATTCATTCCGGAATTTCCTTGTTTCGCTTAGCCAGAATAAACTGGAAGAGAATGGATTTATTATATTCAAACAGGCCAAAATAAAAGAGTTCTATCTGGGTCGTACCTTAGTGAGCAAGGAATTGAGGGATGAGGTATTGTTTAATTGCACAGCCTCATCTATTTGTACTTATGATAGCCTGACTAAGCGTTACATACTTCATTCAGACATGCCAATTCTGGTTTTTCTGACGAATCATTTTAATCCTGTGCCAATTTTTGCTGATTATCCTTATAAATTCTCACAAATTGTTCTGACAAACGGTGAGGCTGAGTTTACGCATAATGGTTGGGTAAGCAGACCAAATAAGATGGTAGTCAGGGATTATTGGGGCAATGAAGGTTTTTCGAATTTGTTACC
>CALRLS020000078.1:0-14362 GCA_943368815.1 Cyanobium sp. NIES-981 | reverse complement strand
CGGAACTTGGCTGCCACTACCCTACCCCCCTCTTCACCAAATTGAATAGCTACGAATTTGCCATCCACATACTTAAACCAATAATTTCCTGCAATTAAATCCGTGAATCCGTCACCATCTACATCAGCCGCTACACAACCCTCAGCATACCACGATTTCTTCTCCTTTTCTCCTGCTACAAAAACAGGTTCATAGGTCCAGATTTTGCTTGTCAGCGGTTCTTCAGGTATATCAGCCATGTACAATGTTTTTGCTCCCTGATTCCAGAAAGCCAGTTGCGCTTTTCCTGTTTGTTTGAAATCTCCGAAAGCCTGGTCATGGTGTTGTGTCTGCCCATCATTTTTGATTTCTTTCCGTCTCCACTGCACATTCGGATTAAAGTACGGATACGGATTCTCCCACCACCATACTTTATTACTTTGCCAGTCACCACCAAAAACTATATCCTTATCACCATCACCATCAATGTCATAGAAAGCTCCCCCTGCCTCAATCGTAAGTGGCTCTTTTTCAATAACAAACTCCCGCCAGCCGATGGCAGAATCATATTTATAGTAAATCAAAGCAGGTGCTTTTTCACGGCAACCCATTACTAACTCATTTATGCCATCGTTATCAATATCGAGTACTAAAGATGCTGTTTGTTGTGTAGTTTTCCAGCTTAGTGGAATTTCGCCTGTTGCAGAAGAAATATATTCCCATTTCTGAGCCTGAGTAGAAACAATGATAGTCAGACAAAATGAAATAGTAAGACTCAGTTTTTTCATAAGTATTTGCGTAAATTCGATAGATGCAAAGATAGAATATAAAAATAGCAACACATATACTGCGTTGCTACTTAATTTATTAAATAAATGTCAGTAAATCAGGCAATTATTTCATTAATTACTTTGCCGCCTACATCTGTTAATCTGAATGGCCGCCCCTGAAAATCATAGGTGAGTTTTTCATGATTAAGCCCTAACTGATTCAGAATAGTGGCTTGTAAATCATGCACATGCGTTTTCCCCTTTACCCCATAATAACCGATTTCATCAGTTTCGCCGTGCGTAAATCCTTTCTTGATCCCGCCTCCGGCCAGCCACATGGTGTAGGCCTCTACATGATGGTCTCTGCCTAAAAACGGTGCAGGTTTGTTATCACGGTTTTCCTGCATTGGCGTTCTGCCAAATTCGCCTCCCCATACTACCAGTGTTTCTTCTAATAAACCCCTTTGCTTTAAATCTAATAATAAAGCCGACATGGCCTGGTCGGTCTGACGGCATTTTTCCCATAAAGCAATCTCTATAGATTCACCTTTGCTGGATCCGTGCATATCCCAACCCCAGTCATATAATTGAACAAAACGTACGCCGTTTTCTACCAGTTTCCTAGCCAGAAGGCAATTATTGGCAAATGAAGTTTGTCCGGGAGAAGTGCCATATAATTCATGGATTTTCTGGGGTTCTTTAGAAATATCCATGGTTTCCGGCACAGTCATTTGCATATTAAATGCCAGTTCGTATTGCGAAATACGGGTCAGTATTTCAGGGTCTTTAAATTCTTCGTATTGACGCTGATTGATTTCATTGATAGTATTGATGGCCTCACGTCGCACATCTCTGCTGATACCTGCCGGGTTGTTTACATACAAAACAGGCTCTCCGTTTGAACGACACTGTACACCCTGATATACCGAGGGCAGAAACCCACTGCCCCAGATACTCTTGCCACCTTCCGGATATTTACCTCCGGATGTAAGTACAATATAGCCCGGTAGGTTCTGATTCTCAGAGCCTAAGCCATAAGTTGCCCATGCACCCATACCCGGCCTGCCTAATCTCGGACTACCCGTCTGCATAAATAATTGCGCAGGTGCATGATTAAACTGGTCGGTATGCATGGCTTTCAGGAAAGACACTTCATCGGCCATGTTCTGGAAATATGGCAGATAATCAGAAATCCATGCCCCTGATTGCCCATGCTGAGCAAATTTCCCTTGTGGACCAAGCATCTTGGGTACTCCTCTGATAAAGGCAAATGTTTTTCCTTTCAGGTATTCTTCCGGACATTCCTTCCCATGCCATTTTTCAAGGACAGGCTTGTAATCAAACATTTCTAATTGTGAAGGAGAGCCTGCCATGTGTAGATAAATAACACTCTTCGCCTTTTGGGCAAAATGCGGCATTTTAGGCGCTAAAGGGTTCTCTGTTAATGAATCTTTCTTACCATTAAAACATCCGGTAAGCGAGCCCAGAGCCATCATACCAATCCCGGTAGTGCATTGTTTCAGAAAATGCCTGCGCTTAATAGCCTGTAAATTTGCTTCGCTTACTTCTTGAAAGAGATTCATTATTTTAATATTTAACCTATTGCTTCGTTACAAATTCATCTAAATTCAAAATAGCATTCGCTACAACCGTCAAAGCTGCTGTTTCTGCTGACTGCTTATCTTCTTTCAAAAAGGCCTTAGTATCCTGTGGTTTTGCTTTAAACTCCTGCAATGATACCATATACAAGCGTTTGAGCCCTTCAAGATCTTTTGTCGGTGCATCATGAATAAAAATCCGCTGATATGCCCGGTTAATCTGTTCGTCTATAGTTTTTGCATTTTTCTGCATTAATAACGCCAGACTTTTCGATGCTTCCACAAAAACAGGGTCATTCAATAATTGTAAAGCCTGCAGAGGGGTATTGGTTCGTATCCTTCTTTGAGTACATATCTCTCGGCTTGATGCATCAAAGGTAATTTGCTGCGGATATGGCCCTGTGCGCCGGGCAAAGGTATAAATAGCCCTGCGATACTGGTCTTCGCCTTCGCTTTGTTTATAATTCAGATTGCTGTTAACTGCCTGCCAGACTCCATCCGGCTGGTAAGGCATTACAGGCTTGCCATACATTTTAGTACTTAACAAACCACTTACGGCCAGGGTCTGGTCTCTGACCATTTCTGCGTTCATACGAATTCGTGGTCCATGTGCCAGAAGTCGGTTCTGAGGGTCTTTTTCTACTAGATCTTCATTGCCAACGGATGATTGTTGATACGTAGCCGACATAACAATATACTTAATCAGCGGCTTCATCTGCCACTTATACTCGTCTCTGAATCTGATAGCCAGGAAGTCAAGCAAGGCGGTATGTGATGGCTTTGCGCCTTGTGTACCAAAATCTTCCAGCGTTTCTACGAGGCCAATGCCGAATATCTGCTCCCAGAAACGATTCACCATGGTGCGGGCTGTCAATGGATTATCTTTAGCCAGTATCCATTCAGCCAGCCCCAGGCGGTTTCTTGGAGCATTCGTCGGAAACGGATTCATTGAACGGGGTACATCGGGTTGCACCTCCTGCCCATGCACTAACCAGTTGCCTCTTACAAACACATGCGTTTTGCGCTCATAATCCGCATCGCTCTTCAGCATGATTGGCGTATTCTGTGTTTTCGCGGTAAGCAAGTATTTGAAATCATCAAATTTCTTCAGGTCACCTTTTGGAAACTCGTCTAAAAAACTAAACCAATTAATTGAAAATACATCCTGTTCGGGCTTCAGACGGCTATTCGTTCCTACCAGATATAAATCGTGTCTGCCTTGTGTGGCTTTGATAGGAATAAAAAGTAGCTTATTTCTGGCTGTAGTGTCTAATTTCAGTTTTGTCAATACATCTCCTGTTGGGCTACCTTTCCGTAATTCTAACCAACCGCCCGGATTTTTGCTGACATAACTAATAAGAAATGTGGTTTTGTTATCTAATTTTATACCCGGCAAGCGACATGTGCCTGTATGTCTCAAACCGATGTTCCTGTCTCCCAGTAATGCCCCATTTACATAATTATCTGCATAGTGGGCATGATGGCGCGGTTCCAGACTTCTTAATAGTTGATTATAAGACTTGCCCTTTTCATTACCCAATCGTGTTTTTATCCAATGTGTCAGGCTATCAAGTTTCTTCTCGTCTTCATCTGAAAACTGACGGTAATTGGGAGCTTCATCCTGTGTGTCTTCATCACGGGTATTGTTGAAAAACGCCATGATCTTATAATACTCTTCATTCCGGAATGGGTCATACGGATGGCTATGGCATTGTACGCAACCAAAAGTAGTACCCTGCCATACATCAAAAGTAGTATTCACCCTGTCAATCACAGCTGCTACCCTGAACTCCTCATCTACCGTACCTGTTTCATCATTGTTCATTGTGTTCCGATGAAAAGCCGTAGCAACTAGCTGTTTTTCAGTAGGTGAAGGCAGCAGGTCACCGGCCAATTGTTCTCTGGTAAACTGGTCGAAAGGCATATTAGCATTAAAGGCGTCAATCACCCAGTCGCGGTATCGCCAGATGGTCCGCCCATTATCTTTCTGATAGCCTCTGCTGTCTGAATACCTCGCTAAATCAAGCCACATAGATGCCCAACGCTCTCCAAACTGTCTGGAAGCTAATAATTCATCTACCAAAGCCTCATAAGAGCCTTCATCTGTTACATATTTCTTAATTTGCGCTTCAGAAGGCGGCAAGCCTGTTATATCTAAACATACTCTTCTCACAAGTGTTGCTCTATCTGCTTCATTGGCTGGTGATAGACCTTCTTCCTTCAGTTTAGCCTTCACAAAATAATCAATATCATTTTGTTCCCAGTTGCCAAAACTGAATAAGCCTGCAAAAATTCCTTTGTCAGGTACTTTCACATCCTTAGGCGCTACATAGGCCCAGTGGTCACCCCATTTGGCACCCTCTTTCACCCATTGTGTCAATACATCAATATCTTCCTTATTCAGGGCTGGAGCCTTATAGGGCATTCGCTCGTCCGGGTCTGTATGTGTCAGTCTTTTGATAAATTCGCTCTGCTCAGGATGAAAGGGTATAATGGCGGGCTTACCTGATTTGGTTTTTGCAAGGGCTTCATCACGAAACAAAAGGCTGAAATCGGCTTGTCGTTTTACTCCGCCATGACAGGATATACAATGTTTATTGAGGATGGGTTTCACCTGAGTACTATAATCTATGCCCCCGGAAGAAGTATCTTTGAAGTAGTTCCACCCGATTGAAAGTGTAGCAATAATGAGGGCTGATATTATAAAAAAGCGAATCCGCATGTGTGTTTGAGCCAGAATATCCAACAAAGTTAGCTTTTCCCTTCATGATTCACCACTATATATCTGTTATTTTCTTGTACTTTTTTGATAATATTTGTAAAATATACAAGCATCTCAGGAGTATTATTTTTCCTGAAAGCTTTTGTTTCTGGCCAAAAAATCTCATTTTCTAAGCATTATAAGCTATATTTAAGCTCAAAATCTATATCCTATGCGCCCGAAATCTTATTGGTACACTAAAAGCATTGTTTCTTTTCTTTGTTTAATCACAATAGCGAATCTGAGCTTTGGCCAGGCGACCAATCGTGTGATTTCCTTTTTTCCGCCTGATACCCGGTTGTTTGGCAATATTACTTATGCGAATGATACCCTCAAAAAACATTTACTCGACATCTATATTCCCGCGAACGCTGCTAATGCAAAGGCAGATTTACCTCTGGTTGTATGGGTACATGGAGGTGCCTGGATGCTCAATGATAAATATGCCGACATGAGTTATATGAAAAAAACCATTGCCGCCATTCTCAACAATGGTTTTGCTCTGGCTTCTATAGATTATCGGTATAGTACCGAAGCCGTTTTTCCGGCACAGATACAGGACTGTAATCAGGCACTTGAATTCCTTTATCAGAATGCCTCAAAATATGGGTACAACAAAAACAAAATAGCTTTAATAGGCTTTTCGGCCGGAGGCCATCTGGCCTCTTTATTGGGTTTATCTCACAATAATCATGTTGCTTCGTTTTATGCGTCTTCTACAAAAAAATCGTTTAAAATAAGCGCAGTAGTTGATTTCTATGGCCCAGCAGATTTTCTGGCTATGATAAAACCACAGGAAGAAAATACACCGAAAGATGCCGTTGCGACGCTCCTGGGCGCTTCTCCGATTGATAGGCCTGACCTGGCTAAAATTGCAAGCCCCGCCACTTATATTGATAAAAACGACCCTCCGTTCATCATAATCCATGGCGAAAAAGACGCCTCTGTTCCACCGACTCAATCCATATTATTAGGTTCATGGCTCACCTTGAATAAGATACCCAATGAAGTAATAATTGTAAAGAATGCCCCCCACTACGGAGAAATGTTTGATGAAACAGCTATTAAAGATAGGATAATCACCTTTCTGAAGCGTGAATTGAACTAGTAGTTGAAAAGAATCTCGAAAATTTCTTTAATGATTGCCCAGTAAATATTGTGCTATTTTTTTACCAGAAAATTGTACCTTAAATAGTTACTTGCACTTAATAAAGCCTTTTTTATGCCGTTTAAACTAACTAGTCATTAAAGCAATGTATTTCAGGCCAATAATACCATCCGGTTTATCATTAGTATTACCTGAACCCGGGCTTATACTCAAAAATTTCAGTTTGGGGCTGGCACCCACATTAGTATTATTAATTAAAAATTTCTTTATTTGCTGATTGAGTAAAAGCATCAAAGATGACGAATAGATATAAATGGTTGGCTATAATTATTGGTATAGTACTGATTGCTTTGGGTACATGGTATTATTTACGGTTTACCAAGAGTCCGAAAAAAGTACGTGGCATTGCTGAATATGACACGCTTGTTCAGCCTACACATTATAAAAAAGTGCCTTTAAAACCCTTTAAATATATAGTAGTAAACTGTGACCTTGGCCCTGTAAAAGTATATTTAGAGGCCGATAAGAAATCCTCTATTGAGTTCCATCAGACATTCATGAAATATGTCGAGATGACCTACAAAGGGGATACCCTCATAATTCATACCCTTAAAACACCCAAATCAACCAAAGAGAATCCGGTTTACAAACAGATTTATATTCATACGCCTTCGTTCGGGTACTACATGGGTATGGCAACTCAAACCACTATCTCAAATTTCGTGGCCAGTTCTATGAAAGTAGACAACCGCAGTAGTTATATGAGATTCTACGCCTGTGAAATAAAGGATTTAGACCTGACCACCAACAAAGCGTGCAATTTTTATATTGATGAAAACTGCTCTTTTGATAAAATTGCTGCTGAAATAAATCCAAATAGTGCCATGACATGTCTGGGCTACGTAGCAACCGAGTTGTTTCTTACAAGCAACAGCCTCCAGAATATCATGTTTGGTGAGAATATTAAAAAACTGCGTATGAGTAAGTATAATAAATAGTGCAAGCTCCTGAAAGCCTCGTATTCCCTCCTGGAATTTCAGCCTGAAAGATGTCTTTTAAAATCAATGATTCCCTGATGAGGTTCAAAATGCATCATATAACCATTGATTGCGGATGCCCCGATGATTTTTTCTATTGCATTAACAGGGAAATCATAAAAAGTTTAATTAAAAATATTCCACCAGTATTATTTAAAGTCCGGCAGATAATTCGTTATTTTCAACATTGGTTTGAGGGTATCAGGCTATCTGTTTTATCTTTTATAAAAATATTCCTCCTTTATGTCCAATTCGTTTCAGTTCATTTGATATGTTATTAAAAAACATTTAATCACATTAAACACGTAAAGCAATGGACGAATACATGTTAATTTTCAGACACGAAGATGGTAGCAAAGTAGCCTCTCCTGAACAAATGCAAATCTGGATGAAGCAAACAATGGACTGGATTGGCGGAATAGCTGCCCAGAATAAATACGTAGGTGGCAATGGGCTATCATTTGAAAACAGCAAAATCGTTGGTCACAACAATGTAGTAACCAATGGCCCGTTTGGAGATGTAAAAGAAACCATCGGAGGGTACATGATTGTAAAAGCTGATTCAGTCGAAGAAGCCGTAGAGTTTGCCAAAGGCGCACCTATTCTAATGGGAGAAGGCAATACTATGGAAGTAAGAAAAATTGCCAAGCATTAATTGCGGTATGAAAGTAGTATTAAAATTTAAGGATTATAAAATTCACTAATCCGATAGTCTCCTAACCCTGCGGCGTCCGCTTTAAGTTTCCCTCTCCTTGAAGGAGGAGAGAGAAACTTTTTTAGCCCCTCTCCCTCGGGAGAGGGGTTGGGGTGAGGCGACCCAACTCCAACCCATGAACCAACAAGAACTCATACCACATTTATTCAGAACAGAGTTCAGGAAAATAACGGCTGTTCTGTCTAAGCTAATGGGTATAGAGCATATTGAAACGGCAGAAGATATAGCCGGTGATACTTTTTTATCGGCCGTTGAGATATGGCCTTACAAGGGAATCCCTCCTAACCCTACAGCCTGGCTCTATTCAGTAGCCAAAAACAAAGCCCGGAATCATATCGTAAGAAATCATATTTTTGATAATAAAGTCGCCCTGCAAATCAGCCAGTCTTTAGAAGAAAATCAGGGTATTGAAATTGATTTATCAGATAAAAATATCAGTGATAGTCAGTTGCAAATGCTGTTTACCGTCTGCCACCCCTCCATCTCCATTGAATCTCAAATTGGTCTGGCACTTCGTATTCTTTGCGGTTTTGGGATTGATGAGATTGCCAATGCTTTTCTGACCAATAAAGAAACCATTAACAAACGCCTTTTCAGAGCAAAAGAAAAGCTACGGACTGAATGCGTCTCCATTGAATTCCCGACTGAAACTGAAATATCCCAACGGTTAGAAGCGGTTCTAAGAACACTATACCTGCTTTTTAATGAGGGTTATTATTCAGAAACTCAGGACACCATTCTTCTCAATGACCTTTGTCTGGAGGCCATGCGGCTGACCTATTTATTGATTGAAAATGAATCGACCAACCTGCCGGAAGTCAATGCCTTACTATCTCTGATGTGTTTTCATTCATCCAGATTTGAAGCAAGAAAAAATGCCAATGGAGAAATAGTCTTGTATCAGGACCAGGACGAAAACCTCTGGAACAAAGAACTTATTGAAAAAGGCGTATATCATCTACATCAGGCATCACAGGGAAATCAATTATCGAAATATCATCTGGAAGCGAGTATAGCTTATTGGCATACAATTAAGGCAGATACCAGCGAAAAATGGGAAAGCATTCTGCAATTATATAATCAATTGTTGATACTGGAATATTCGCCTGTTGCGGCTTTAAACAGAACATTTACTTTATCAAAAGTATATGGCAAGGCTAAAGCCATTGCTGAAGCCGAAAAACTCAAATTGCCGGATAATCCTTATTATTATACACTTTTGGGAGAATTGTACAAGGATACCGATGTACATAAAGCCAAAGAAAACCTTCAGCAAGCCTTTCATTTAGCCAGAACGTGGGCAGACAAACAGGTGATACAAAGGCAGATTGATGCTTTGAGTATAACCGATTGAAAATCGGTTATACATAAAACAAAAATCCCCATTGCTTTCACAACAGGGATTTTATCGAATAATATCTTGAATTACATTTTCTCTACTTGTATATAACCCAACTCTACAGGAGTGCTGCGACCAAAAATCTTTACACTCACACTTAGTTTTTTCTTGTCTTCGTTGATTTCTTCTACCGTACCATCGAAACCACTGAAAGGTCCGTCGATTACTTTTACGTTCTCTCCCTTTGTGAATGTCAATGATGGAGAAATCACCTCACCAATTACTTCTTCCTGTACGCCCAAAATACGATTAATTTCAGACTGACGAAGTGGCTCAGGAGTCATCGATGTACCGTTGTTACGACCTAAGAAACCGATAACACCCGGCATACTTTTAATCATGTGCAATACTTCCCCGTTGTTCAGGTCAGCATTGACAAGAATATATCCCGGAAAAAAACTTTTCTCACGTACACGTTTTTTACCGTTACGTACTTCTGTTATTTTCTCCGATGGAATTAAAATCGTAGGAATCAATTCACTCAATTTGCGACGAATGGCTTCGTTCTCGATGTAGGATTTGATTTTCTTCTCCTGCCCCGAAACGGCTCTTACAACATACCAATTGATTTCGCTCATATCGCTAGCAAAAATTAAAGGTTTTAGATTGACTGGTAAAATAAATTAAGACCACTATCAATCAACAAATCAATAAGACCTACAACCAAAGCAAAAATAATAGAAGCAACCAACACAAGCGTTGCGCTTGATTGTAGTTCACTCCACTTTGGCCATGTTACCTCTTTGGTTACTTCTTCCCAAGAGTTTTTAAAAAATTGTATCATAAAATACTTAATGTTCAAAAAATACTTGCACGGGCACCAGGATTCGAACCCAGACCAAAGGTTTTGGAGACCCTCGTACTACCCTTATACTATGCCCGTGTACATTACCAAAATTCCTTTGGGGATGCAAATATAGATAGTTTTTCTGTTCTTCACAAACCCAAGCAACAAAAATAAAGAAATATTCTTTGGTAAAATATAAATATTGTTGTGTAAAAACTGCTAAGTCTTTCAGCTGATTTTTACGATGTGGTTCTTCTTCCCTTTGCCTATCAGAAGATACTTTCCTTGTAAAAGCTGCAATTCGGACGTAGCCAGTTTCTCGTCTGAAATCTTTACTTTATTGATGCTTACACCATTACCCTGTATCGCTCTGCGTGCCTCCCCTTTTGATGGATACACTTCGTTCTTTGTAATTACAGAAATCAAATCCAACACGCTAGGGCAGTTTTCCCACTCTTCTTTAGTAATTTCTGTTTGTGGCACGCCTTCAAAAATACCGGTAAAAGTATTTTCATCAAGGCTCTGCAAAGTCTCAAGAGTACCTTTGCCAAACAAAATATCAGCTGCTTTTATTGCCAGTTCATATTGTTCTTCACCATGTACACGAATTGTCACATCTTTACCTAATGCTTTTTGAGCAATACGTAAATGCGGCGCTTCGGTATGTTGTTTTTCAATATCTTCAATTTCCTCTTTTGAATACAAGGTAAACACTCGCAGCAAACGAGGTACATCTGCATCGTTCTGATTAAGCCAGAATTGATAAAACGCATAAGGCGATGTCATGCCTGCATCCAGCCATACATTGCCGCTTTCAGACTTACCGAATTTCGTTCCATCAGCTTTTGTTACCAAAGGGGTAGTTAAGGCAAATGCCTGATAAGTGGCCTCTTCGTTGCTTTCCTCACTGGTAATAGCTGCTTCTTTTCTGCGTATCAATTCAGTACCAGTAGTGATATTACCCCACTGGTCAGAACCGCCCATCTGAATCCGGACACCCTTATTTTTATATAACCAATAGAAATCGTAGCCCTGTAATAACTGATATGAGAATTCAGTGAACGAAATACCAGTTTGTAAACGGTTCTTTACCGAGTCTTTCGACATCATGTAATTTACGGTCAGGTATTTGCCTACTTCACGCAAGAACTGCAAGAAGCCGATTTCTTTAAACCAATCGTAGTTATTGACAATTTCGGCAGAGTTTTCGCCACAATCAAAATCAAGGAATTTAGACAATTGCGCCCGAATAGCATCCTGATTTTCCTTCAATGTTTCTTCTGACAAGAACTGACGCTCGGCTGATTTACCCGATGGGTCACCAACCATACCTGTTGCCCCACCTACCAATGCAAAAGGCTTATGTCCCGCCAGCTGAAAATGTTTCAACAACATCACAGTTGCCAGATTACCGATATGCAATGATTTAGCCGTTGGGTCAAACCCGATATAGGCCGATGTCATTTCTTTATTCAGTTGTTCTTCTGTGCCCGGCATGGCGTCTTGTAACATACCACGCCAGCGTAATTCTTCAATAAAATTCATACTCAACCGATTCGTCGGCACGCCCGTATATCACGGGGAATATTGGAATGTATATTTAATAAGTGTGCCACGCCATTGATGGGGCGTGGCACTAATTTCATCGCAAACTTACAAACGATTTAACAAAACCTCACTTGAAATTTATTTCTTTTTTTTGCTCTTGCCGTGTTTTTTCCACCAGTTATAATAATCACTGAAATTATAAGTAGCCGAAATCTGCAAGGTTCTGTTCTGAAAAGTCATCGGAATAGCCGCTGCACCTGATGGTGTATAGGTCTTGTTAGTAGTATTCGATAAACCATGCACATAGCGGATATTAATGCTAAATAAATGCGCCATGTCTAACATATCTATTCTTACCCCTCCTACCAGATTAAAATCACTTGTATTATAAGGTCCTTTATTGGTACCTGCATTTATTGCATAGCCATATTCCGGCCCGGCCACAATAGATATATTTCTGGCGACTTCATAACCGAATAAAACAGGTACACTTATGTATCTATAATAGTTTCTTAATACCAGATTGCCTGTTTCGGCAAAATTGGTTGTTGCCTTAAAGCTCCCCCCTCTTACCTGATAATACAACTCAGGCTGAATGCTGAATTTATTGAAATTGCGGCGATAAAATAAACCTGCATTATAATCATTTCTATATTTAGACGTAATATTAGACGGGTTGTCAATGATAGTCGTTTTCGAAATACCTGCTCCTATCTTAATACCATATTGGCTAAGAGGCCTTATCTGGGCAGTAGACAGAAAACTAACAAAAAGAAGCAGTGCGGTAAGTCCCCCGAAAAAAGTATTTTGTGTATGCTTTTGACTAAATGATTGTTTCATCAGCGAGTATTTGTGATATTTTAGAATAGTGGTTTTAACCATAACGAAATTTGAATCGCAAAATTACGGAATCAATAGCGAAGAATCACCATAACTGAGGAAACGAAAGTTATTTTCCAGGGCAAAATCATAAATTTTTTTCCAGTTTTCGCCCACCAATGCCGCTACAAGCAGAATTAAGGTAGAATCAGGCTGGTGAAAATTAGTAATAATTCCTTTACAAATTCTGAACTGATAACCCGGAAAAATGAAAATTTCTGTTTCGCCAATCAGTTGTTCTATATTTTTGGCATCCATATAATCAAGAATCGCCTGTATAGATACCTTCGCACTAATGGCCTCTATTGACTGATACGGAAATAATTTTTCAATAAAAAAAGTCTCTTCCCCAAGTAATAATTTAGTCCCAAACCAATACAGACTTTCCAGTGAACGCATAGAGGTTGTACCAACGGGGATAACAAAATCCAGATTGTCGGCTAATTGTCTGATAAATGACTTATCAAAAACAATCTGCTCGGAATGCATCAGATGCTCGACCACATTCTGCACTTTAATGGGCTGAAAAGTACCTGCCCCTACATGTAAGGTGATGAAATCATAACTGATGTCCTGGTCAACCAAATCAAACAACACTTTCTCTGTAAAATGCAAGCCTGCCGTCGGGGCAGCTACTGCACCGTCATTTTTTGAATAAACCGTCTGATAGGTCTGATAATCCTTCTCTTCGGTCTGGCGTTTAAGATAAGGCGGTAGAGGAATCTGTCCGAAGAATTTCACAATTTCTGCAAAGGTCAGTTCAGCATTATTCCAGCTGAATCGCACGTAGTTTTTTTCAAGGTCTACCAGTTCGGCAACCAGTTCCAAATCATTATCGGCATGAATAGTATAGGTACCAACCAGTTTTCCTTTGAGCCGTTTCTTATTCCCGATCATGCAAGCCCAGGTACAAGTGTGGGTAGTTTCCATTACTTGTGAGATAATGGTAGAAGGCTCAACCGGATTCAACAAAAATATTTCAATAATTGCCCCACTTGACTTCTGAAAGAATAAACGCGCAGGTATTACTTTTGTATTATTAAATACCAGAAAAGATTTCTGCGGTAAGTGCTTTACTAAATTATAAAACCTGTCTTCGCTGATTGCTGATTGCTGATAAACCAATAGCTTAGATACATCCCGTGGTTCTACAGGAAACCGGGCAATGCGTTCATCAGGCAGATGATACGTATATTTTTCTAAATCGAGATTTATCATAAGGTCAAAACACTTTGCAGAAAAGCCTTATTCTTTTGTAGCCGGATTGGTATAAAGCAATCGGATAGGTAAATAGAAAAGTACAATAAGGAGTAATATACCCCCACCTAGTAACAGCCAGTCATAATTAATATCCAGCTTCTGGCCTTCGGCACGGTTTATACGGCTCAAAGCTATCAGAAAGCACACCAAAAAAGAGTTGATAACAGCAATAAAGGCACTAAACCAGGCTTCTAAAAGATATTTCAATGCCTCCTTGTCTTTTGCCCAGATGCTATTAGGGTTAAGTCTGGCAAAATTTATTTTTTGCACCTGTGTTCTTAGCAGATTTAAAAGAAAATTTAAGCCAATAATGAAGCCGAAGGCTACATAAAAAAAAGTCTGCTTACTGATAAAATCATCCGGACGACCTGATGAAGTGTGATGCACGGCTACATCATCCGGAAAAGTGAAGTAACAGATGATTAATGTAATGGCTAACAAAGGCATGGAGACTTTTCTCCAAAGATTAAAAAATATATGAGATATTGACATTGGGGATAGTTTTCAGTTTACAGGCTAAT
>CALRLS020000077.1:0-14393 GCA_943368815.1 Cyanobium sp. NIES-981 | reverse complement strand
CGCATCGCTATGTATATCTCTGTAAAAAACCGTAAGAAGATATTAGCCAAATCTCTGAATTCTAAAGAAGTTTATCTAAGCGTTATCTTACCCAATTCGCTCAGAAAATCTTCTTTTCTGCGACGGGCTACTTCTACTTCATAATTATCTGACATGATGGCGAAGCCACCTTCGCCCTTTACATATTTTTTTACATGCCGAAGGTTGACCAGGTGTTGATTATGCACCCTGCAAAAACTATAAGGGGTCAATAATTCCTCATATTCTTTTACATTTTTCGAGACTATGATTTTCTTTCTGTCGGCAAAATGAAAAACAGTATAACTACCATCGGACTCACACCTGATAATCTCTGAAATAGGTATATAAAAAACGCCTTCCTGTGTCGGAAGTGCCAATTGCATGTTTTCGTTTTTTGGTGTACGGATATTCTGTAACAATAGCTCTATGCTATGGCTGGTGTCTTTCTTTTTAATCCGGTCTATCACTTTTTCAACTGAATAATCCAGGTCATCTATATCAACGGGTTTGAGCAGGTAATCAATGGCGCCAAACTTAAATGCCTGAATAGCGTACTGGTCAAAGCCTGTTACAAAAATCACTTCAAATTTCACCTCGGGCATGGCATTCAGCATATCAAATCCCGTTTTGCCGGGCATTTGTATATCTAAAAATATCAGGTCAGGTTTCAGGCGATTAATCGAACTGATACCCTCATCGGCAGAATGAGCCGCACCGAGGAGTTCGATTTCCGGATAACGTTCCAGTAATTTAGCAAGAACCTGGCTTCCTCTTACTTCATCGTCAATAATCAGGGTTTTAATTTTCATAAGGGGAGTTTTCTATAGCGTCTAAGGGTATTTTAAATAATGCCCAGTTTCTTTAATATCCGGTTGGTAATTTCAATTCTATCCTCTCCAAAGCTTGGCATGTTTTTATCAACAGGTTTATATATTCTTGTGGCAAAAAAATACACATTGTCTTTCTTTTGTACGTAACCTATATACCAGCCTATATCTTTAGGTGGGGTATTAGCCCAGCCTGTCTTAGCTCTCAGGATATAATCGGGCGTTTCTTCCCGAATCATGATTTTCTTTATAATTCTAAAAGTCCTTTTCGAAAAAGGTAGTTTTTCTTCATATAATTTTACCAAAAACTCCAGCTGATTTTTTGGTGAGATTGTCAGGCTCGACCCCAACCAGAAAGTTGTTAATCCGGCGCTTATATCCCTATTGCCATAATCGCAGGTTTTGAGGTATTGCTGATAGTTTTTCTCACCAATTCTTCTGGCTAATTCCTGATAAAACCAGACGGTCGAGTTTTTATAGGCATTCTTTAAATCATGGTCGGCATTCCAAACCTCTCGTGACCATTTCTCTCCGTTCCATTTAAGCATTTCGTTTTCGTCTTTAATAGCTCCTGTTTCCAGGGCTATCAATGAGTTGGGGATTTTAAAGGTAGAGGCTGGTGAAGTCGGTTTTGTAAACTCAGCTAAGTCGCTGACAATATATTCTTTCTTCTTAAAATCATAGAGAAAGAAACCGCCTTCAAGATTTTTTTCTTTGAAATACTGACTGAAATCTTCAGTTTTTTGCGAGAAAGCGTCTGGCAAAAAAACCAGAGTAAAAATAAAAATGAGTAGTTTTTTCATTCTAATAAAGCACGAAGTAAATTTGGACTGATTTCTAACAAAAATAGTCGCTTGGAAAGAATTATTGATGAAATAGCCTGCTTTTTTACCGATAATTTTATTCTACAAAAAAATCAGGGTCTCAGAATAGAAGAATAAGAAACTGTTTGAGTTAAATTTTGAAAATAAAAAAGGATGATTTTTGATTCAAGACAAGATTTAAAAACCGGAGTTTAGCAGAGCTAAATGAGGATTTTTAAAGCGCAGTATTGAACAAAAAGCAACTTTTTTAATTCAACAAGATTAACTAAAACAGTTTCTAAGTCTCTGAATATTCAGTTAAATGAAATTCAACAATTGATTTTAGTGTTATAGTTGACAAACCGGATTGAAAAAATGAATCTAAAAGTATTGTGTTTTGGTATAACACGTGACATTATCGGGCAGTTTGAATACAAGCTTTCGCTTCCACAGGAATCGACTGTGGCTGATCTGAAAAATCAATTGTCAAGGCAATTCCCGAAGTTTGCCACTTTGAAATCATTGCGTATTGCACTGAATGAGGAATATGCCGAAGATGCCATGACTTTGAAAGAAAACGATGAAATAGTGCTGATTCCGCCAGTAAGTGGGGGATAAACCTAAGTCAGGAAATATGATATATACCATGATAGATATACAATTATTATATACACCAATATCTGAACAAGCATGCCTTGATTTTGTAAGAACCGATGATACCGGGGGCATTGTGGTTTTTGTAGGAACGGTGCGTAACCAGACTAAAGGCAAGACCGTAATAAGGCTTGATTTTGAAGCCTACGAACCTATGGCAATTTCTGAAATGCGTAAGATTGCCGAAAAAGCCATTGAGCAGTTTTCATTGAAAAAAATTGCTGTGCATCATCGGGTTGGTACTTTGGCAATTGGTGAAGTGCCTGTAGTGATTGCTGTGTCATCGGCGCATCGCAAGGCTGCTTTTGATGCGTGCGAATTTGTAATTGATACCCTGAAAGAGACGGTACCTATCTGGAAAAAAGAGATTTTTGAAGATGGGGAAGTATGGGTATCTGCTACACCCTAGAAATTATCATTTGGATTGTCCTTTATAAGTGTCAAACTCCTCTTTCGTATTCACATTCTTCAAAAAACTTTTTTCTTCTGTATAAATAAGCTGCACATCATTTTTTTGTAGGAATAGTTTCGGGCTTTTATGACCTGTTTTGATGTAGTCATTTAGCAAAGGATATGCCTTTGATTCGTAGATGGTAATAAGCGGTTCAGGAGCATTGATTTCAGGATTATAAAAAGCAGTTGCTATTTTTTCAGTATTCCGGTGTTCAATGAGTATTTCAAGCGATTCTTCTGAAACCTGGGGCATATCGCAGGCTAAGGCCAGCCATGCCGTTTGATTATCATACTCAAATGCAGATAGGATACCACTGATGGGACTAATGGCGAGCGTATCAACGATTACATTTTCTGAAAGCCCTTGTTCCTGCCTTGATGAAAAATAGACTTTTTTACAAAATTTACTTAGCAACTGAAAGAGATAATCTCTTTGGGATAGCCCATGATAATTGAGCAGACTTTTATCTGTGCCCATGCGTGCGCTTTTACCGCCAATCAGAATCAGCCCGTTCATTCAGTCTCTAATTTAAAGTCTCTTTTGCCTCCTGTCTTTTCAATGAGCCGGGTTTCTTTGATGACGATATTGTGCGAAAAAGCCTTGCACATATCATAAACAGTCAGGGCTGCAATACATGCTCCGGTAAGCGCTTCCATTTCAACACCTGTTTTTCCGGTAAGCGAAGCCGTGCACTCAATTACCACTTCTTTTTGTGCATTCAGTGCAATACTTATCTGACAGTTTTCAAGACCTAAAGGATGGCATAAGGGTATTAAATCACCTGTGCGTTTGGCAGCCATTACACCCGCAATAATGGCTGTCTGAAATACAGGCCCTTTTTTGGTATGAATTTCATCATTCTGCAATTTTTCGAGTATAGCATCATCTAAAACCACAATGCTTCTGGCTTTGGCTATGCGTTTGGTGATGCTTTTTTCACCTACATCAACCATTGAGGGGTTGCCGGAGGCATCTATATGGGTGAATTCTGACATTTGTTCAAAATATTAATTTTTGGCACTTAAAGTGATTATAAAATTCTCCGAATTTTGGCGATTTAACGGTCCGTCGTTACGGAAATCGCCATATATTTATCTCTTCTGTAAAACACCTAATTCGCTATACCATATTTCTTCATTTTCAATCATTTTTCTGATTACTTCTGTTACGAAGTCTTTATTGGTGAAGAAATGATAGTCTACTACCTGCACAACATTGGCAGGCAGAATCTCTAATATTTTTTGTCGGTATTTGGCATAAATATCAAAAGGTACATCACGTTTTTTTTGTTTCAGGCAATTATCACAAATGCCGCAGGTAGCTTCTGTAAATTCGTCGAAATATTCCTGCAGAAACTGCATGCGGCATCTACGCTCTTCTTTAGCGAACTGTACTACTGCATCAACTTTTTCAATATCTCTCTTTTTTCGTCGCTCAAATTCAACCCTGTTGATAGATAAATAATTAGCATCTTGCCGGGCAGTCAGAAAAGTCAACTGAGGCATACTTTTCTGTTTCTGATAAGTGGCTATACCTGTCTCATGCAGGTATTCAAGCATTTTTTCTATTTCACCGTTTGAGGCAAAGAAATTTCTTGCAATGGCGGTCTCTGAAATGGTCGTAAAATCAGTAAACAATTGTCCGCCATACATTCTCAGCAATATTTTCGTAAACTTGTCATAGTTTTCGTTTTTAATCTGGAAATTATACAAGGCATGATTATCTACTTTAAAAACCAGTTTTGATGGGCTGAAAAATGAATCGCTTAGCTGTATCAATCCCTCATCTTCGAGTTTTTTTAAGGCGTTATGCGCGTCATTAGCTATCAGACCGAAAGTGCCGATAAAATCCTGAAAATCAAAGTCATAACTTTCGAAATTTTCTCCGCCGAAAGCCAGTTTAAAATAATTGGCTAAGGACTGATACACCTTTTTGAGGTTTTCGATTGGCGGATATTTCTGGTCTATCTGTTTATATATATCTATCAGGTCCGATTTAAAATAAAGAAGAATGGCATAAGCTTTTAGCCCGTCCCGTCCGGCACGCCCTGACTCCTGATAATAGGCTTCTAAATTTTCGGGCAAATCAAGATGTACTACCACACGCACATCCGGTTTGTCTATACCCATACCAAAGGCATTGGTAGCCACTATTACCCTCACCTGATTTTTAATCCACGCTTCCTGCTTTTTAAAACGGTCGTTCATGGCCAATCCGGCATGGTAAAATTCGGCACTTATCTTGTTTCTGTTCAACCAGTCCGAAATCTCCTTGGTTCGTTTGCGGCTTCTTACATAGATAATGGCAGAGCCTTGTACTTTTCTGAGAATATCAAAGAGCTTGCGCTCTTTACTTTCTTCACAAAAAGCGGAGTAAGAGATATTGGGCCGGGCAAAACTCTGTTGGAAAAGCCGGGTGTTTTTTAAACCCAGTTTTTCCTTAATATCTTCTCTAACCTCTTTAGTTGCTGTTGCTGTCAGAGCAATCATTGGGGCATCAGGGGCGAATTTCCTGAATTCCGGAATCTTTAAATAAGGTGGGCGGAAATCATAGCCCCATTGCGAAATACAGTGTGCCTCATCAATAGCCAGTAAACATACTTTCATGCGTTTGGTACGTTCCTGCATGATTTCTGTCAGCAAACGCTCAGGCGAAACATAGAGAAATTTATAATCTCCATAGACAAAATTATCGAGTGTGTAGTCTATTTCAGTGCGGTGCATACCCGAATAAATAGCAGCGGCTTTGATTCCCCTTCTTTTTAATTGCTCTACCTGGTCTTTCATAAGGGCAATAAGGGGGGTAATCACAATACAAACACCGTCCATCTGTAAGGCAGGTATCTGAAAACAAATAGACTTCCCTCCCCCCGTTGGCAAAATAGCCAGCGTATCGTTTCCTGCCAGTACAGAATTGATGATGTCTTCCTGTAAAGGTCGGAACGAATCATGCTGCCAGTATTTTAATAATATTTCTTTTGATGCTTGCATCGTTCAAAACGCAGTTTCCGTCTATAGTGCAAAGATAAGCTTTCGGCTTGTTAATCCGATAGTTAATTCTGTGCGTATCTTAATTAGTTGATGTAGATTCTGTATACGAAAGATGTGTAAAAAGGATGTTTCAGAAATCAAGCCGATAAATAATAGTTCGGGGATTATTTCGAATATTCGCTTGACAAAAACGTTATTATGTTCGGTAGAATTTATACCTTGTAAAAAATTTGAAGCAACCTTAGCCCTTTGAATTACGTATTTTTTTAAGACCCTGAAAAAACAGGAATTGACGCTAAAGATTATGAGAAAAATTTACCTTTCTGGCTTACTATCTTTCTTAGTAATGTCAGCAGTTGCCCAGAAGTCGGTTAAGCCACGCATTGAAGACCTTGCGAAGACGAATCCCAATAAAATCGAATTTATGAAGGGAAAAATGATTGTGTGTCCGGGCAATTATGTTGATGCAAATACTTATGTTCCTCCTGCTAAGGAAGTAGAAGCAGCCCTGAATGGTAGAAATGCGCGTTCAACAGCCAAAGCTACTTTTATTGTAAACTATAGCGGTTTTTCGCCTGCTGCTCAAAAAGCCTTTCAATCAGCCGTTGATATCTGGTCTAATCTTATCAGTTCACCTGTCCCTATCAGGATTGATGCCATCTGGCACCCGATTGATAGTGGTAGTTCAACAAGTACTGTTTTAGGACAGGCAAGCCCAGGTGATTTTACACGGAATTTTCCCGGACAACAGAAAACGAGTACATGGTATCCGATTGCTTTAGCCGAGAAAATAGCCGGACAAGAACTGAACTCGGTTAACGATGCTGATATAGTTGCAGAATTTAATAGTTCTGCACCCTGGTATCTGGGTACAGCTACTCCCAGCCGTAATGAGTTCGATTTTGCTTCTGTGGTTCTGCATGAGTTATGCCATGGTTTAGGCTTTACCTCTTCTCTTCGTTCAACTTCAACATCATCTACTGCTGCATGGGGTTATGAGACCGGCTCGCCTTTTATTTTTGACCATTTCGTAGAAAACGCTACAAATCAGCAATTAATTAATACAAGTGTTTTTCCGAACCCGTCGGCTACTTTACGTCAGCAATTGACCGGGAATAATTTGTTTTTCAATAGCCCTACATCAGCTGTCAAAGGCAATGAAAAACCAAAGTTATATGCACCTTTTACTTATCAGGCAGGGTCGAGTACTTCTCACCTTGATGATAATACCTATACTTCGGGGAATTCTAATTCATTGATGACCTCAGCAGCAAATTTTAGAGAGGTAGTCCGTGACCCCGGACCACTGGTGATGAATATGTTTGCTGATATGGGCTGGAAAGGCACATCTTTATTGCATACACCTATTAAAAGTATCGAAAACGCTGTGACAAGTGTAACGGTCAAAGCCACTATATTCAGCGATACCACCCTGATAGACGGAAGCGCCAAAGTATATTATACTGAAAACGATACCATTAGCAAGGCAAAACCGGTAGATTTAAAAAGGGTTGGTACGACCAATGAGTATACGGCTGTTATTCCGGTTACTAAAGCCAATGCTATTATCAGATATTATTTGGTAGTAGAAGATAATTTTAAACGTAAGGTTGTTTCGCCTGCTGAAGCTCCTCTGGAAGGGTATTATGGCTTCCTGACAGGCGAGCAGGATGTTTCATCACCTTTTGTTACAACCAGCCCGCCGACATTTGTACCGTCAACAACTAAGCCTGATATATTTCTTAATGCCGAAGACGATTTTGAGCATGGGATAGATACGGTTTATGTGGAATA
This sequence comes from Cyanobium sp. NIES-981, assembly GCA_943368815.1. Classification (GTDB taxonomy): domain Bacteria; phylum Bacteroidota; class Bacteroidia; order Cytophagales; family Spirosomataceae; genus Emticicia. The sequence goes on along the minus strand of CALRLS020000077.1, from coordinate 6,850 downwards.
TCTGGTAAACGGGCAGGCAAAAGCTCCTTTTGGCGTGAAAAAGTATAATCCGGCTACTGACGATAAGACTTATTCGCAAGGTAGAAATGATGCGTTTGCTTATTTATTAAAAGCGCCTTTCGGAGACCTGAAAAAAGGCGACCGTGTAATGTATCGAATTATCGCCATTGATAATTCGAAGAATAAGAATAAAACGGTTCTACCATCCTATCTGAATACACCCGGAACGAATGTAAAGGCCAGCCCTGATTATTATGAATTTCTGGTAACTGATCTGAATACTCAGACACCGATTTTAACCTATAGCACCGACTTTAATACACCGAACGAAGATTTTGCAGGTATAGGCGGCTGGGGTATTACAACGCCATCAGGCTTTACTGATGGAGCTCTTCATTCGGCACACCCATATAAAAATGGTGGTGATGAAAACCTAGAATCTAATACGATGGCTTTGTTCTTAAAGCCTGTTGAATTGAAAAGCGAAGCAGATTCAGCCAATATTACTTTTGATGAAATTGTGCTGGTAGAACCAGGTGGCGATGGAGCTGTTTTTGGAGAAACAGAATTCTATGATTATGTGGTGGTTGAAGGATCTTATGACGGAGGTGCTTCCTGGGTACCCTTTGAAGATGGTTATGATGCTGATAGCGATACTGAGTGGAAAAGAACCTTTGAGAATTTTGTATCTGGTTCTGTAATAGGAGCCAATGGCGAGCCTATTTCAAGTGTTGATTCCAAAGGAGTGGGTCGCCCGGCATTGTACCGCAATAGAACCATCAAAATGTTGAGTAACGATAACTTTGCCGGAGGTGACCTTGTGCTGATTCGTTTCCGTTTGTTTTCTGACCAATTGACTTATGGCTGGGGTTGGGCTATTGATAACCTGAAAATACAACTGCCGCCACCACCACCAGTATTGGCCGTAGAACCCGGCTTAGACAGAAATGTTATCTTATCGCCAAACCCATCACCGGATGAAATCCAGATTACTACTGCTCTGGCAAAACCAGGCCGTGTGAAAATGGAAGTATTTGGTGCAAATGGCAAAAAAGTATTGGATAGGGAATTCACCACTGATATTAATACATTTTACCAGAAGATTGATGTGCGTGATTTTAATGCAGGTTCTTATCTGGTTCGTTTGCATACCGAAACCGGGACAGTTGTAAAACGATTTGTGGTAAACAGGTAATCAAGGTCTGAATATATAAATGAGCGAGCCATTCCCGAAACAGGAATGGCTCGCTCATTTATATAATGTTGCCATTATTTTTAGTTTTTATTTATCAATAGCACTAATTGCCCTCTGTGATAACTCAAATGGTTTGTTCGGCTTAGCAATACATTCAATCGGTTTCTCTGAGGCTCCTTCTCAAAATTTTCCTCCGAAATACTGTTATGACGGGTAAACCATTCATCGACCGGTAAATTATTTATATGCGAAGATAATCTGTTACTTACTTCGTTCCAATATGCTTTCAGTTGGGATATTGGTGGAATTTCTGCAATTGTTTTATCAGCGGCTTCAACAAAAATGGGATGGAATTCGGGGTGTAATGCCTCTTCAAAACGCAAAAGAGGTAACATCATATCATGCACTGCTGCTAAATGGCCCAAGAGGTAAATGCCTCTGTTTTTAGATGGAGCTATTTCAGACATTAGCTGCTCATCAGAGAGTTTTTCCAGGGTATTATTGAAAGCGGTTATTTGTAATTGCCAGTTATTAACTGCTATTTTTATAGATAAGTCGAGATTGTTCACAGGTTTTAGATTTTATGGTTAAATTTATATACCGAATTGACATAAGGCAGAACGGAACAAAAAAAGAAATAGTTCTATTCATTTTTAAAAAATAAGGATTGAATAGCATTGTTTTGGGTAGATGTCGGAGAATTAGAAATTTTGGATAATTTCGAATAATGGGCTTTATTAACTATTGCAAATCACAATGCTCCTGATATAAATTAGCAAAAAATTAAAAAGTATGAAAAGAATCATTGTACTAACCTTATTAACATTTGCAGGTATTTCCTGTACTACTTCTAAGAAATTATCGAATAGAAAGCCTTATGCTAAACTGATTGACACCTCAAAGGTATTTGCTCAGAATTTTACCGGGATGGCTATCTATGATGTAGATGAGAATAAAACACTTTTTGAAAGAAATGCCGATAAATACTTCACACCTGCCTCTAATACCAAATTGTTTACTTATTATGCCTGTATTAAAACACTAGGTGATTCTATTCCTGCCTTGCGATATGTGATAAAGGGCGATTCTTTAATTTTCTGGGGAACGGGTGACCCGACTTTTTTTCACCATGATTTAAAAAATACGAAAGCATTTGAGTTCCTGAAAAGCTATAAGGGCAGCAAATTATTCTTTTTGTCTGATGGTAATTTCACAAATGAAGCAATGGGCCCCGGTTGGGCATGGGACGATTTTAATGATTATTATTCGCCTGAAATATCGCCTCTGCCGATGTATGGCAATATAGTCAGGATAGGTATAGACAAAGGAGAATTCAAACCTCAACCACCTATTTTTGCCCATAGTTTCTATAAAAAAGATGAAGGCACTACTATTGCCCGTTTGCAGACAGATAACCAGTTTTTGTTACCTAAATCAATGTTGCAAAAGAGTAATTATATACAGGATATACCCTATAAAACTTCTGTGGGTTTAACTCAGCAATTATTGATAGATACGCTCAAAAGAAACGTGAACCTGCTTCACATTCCGGTACCGAAAGATGCCCGGACGGTCTATAGTATGGCATCAGAAGATGTATATCGCCTGATGATGCAGGAGAGTGATAATATGCTTGCCGAACATCTCTTATTACTTTGCGGAGCCACACTGAAAGATTCGCTGAATTCTTCTTTTGTGATTAAATCTATCAGAGAAAAGTATCTGCAGGATTTACCCGATAATCCCAAATGGGTAGATGGTTCAGGCTTATCAAGATATAATCTTTTTACACCTCGCTCTATCATAAAACTTCTGCAGAAAATTCGTGCAGAAGTACCACAGCAAAAACTATTTTCGATTCTGCCTGTGGGTGGGCAATCGGGTACCCTGAAGAATGGCTATAAGAATACTGACAAGCCTTTTATTTTTGCTAAAACGGGGTCGTTAGGCGGTGTTTATAATCTGAGCGGCTATTTGATTACCAAAAAAGGAAAAACCTTAATTGTGAGCTTCATGAATAATAATTTCAATCAGTCCACAACCAGGGTTCGTAAAGAAGTAGAGAAAATACTTACATGGATTTATGAGAATAAGTAGTTGTTACTTTACTTCTGCAAAGTATTCTTTGTCAAAAATACGATAGTAAACACTCCTAAGCGAGTGGATACCCCTAAATGGATAAGTAGAAAAATCAAATATTATTATTTCTCAACTCCCTTTTAGAGGTCGGGTTTTTAAAAGCATATTATGTATTTTTGTAAAAATAAGTATACAATGAGAACAGCCATTTCTAATATTAAAATACCGGACTCTCTGGTTCGTGAAGTAATTGATGGTAAACCTTTCTATTACAAGAGGTATCAACTTGTATTGGCAAAAAAGAAAAATCTGACAGATATTACAGGAAGTAGTTCCTTACAAGCGAAACTAATCAGTTTATTATTAAGGTATTTATTTGGTAACCTTGATTTTAAAAAATATGATATTCTGACTAATGAGGCCGGGCTTCATTTAGAAAAGAATAATAATCTGGCGGGAGATATAATGATTTTTGACAGGGCTGTATTGACACCTGAGAAGTTTTCGGTTCATTATACAGACGTGCCACCAAAATAGTCATAGAAGTAGATACGACGGATTTGGGTGAAACGCATTATATATTTTCAAAAACGCAGAAATTACTCAATTTTGGTATAGAAAAGGTTATCTGGATATTTACAAATTCAAAAAAGATAATGATTGCAAGTCATGAAAATGATGAATGGCTTACTATCAACTGGAATAAAGACCTAAACTTATTTGATGAGTATGTGGTAAATATCCAGCAATTTTTTGATGAAGAGGGTATCCTTATTTAATAAAAGCATAGTTTATGAGCAAACACCGATATGAATCAAAACATAGAAAAACTGTATAAGATTGCAGGGAGTGAGGAAAGAACAATTATCGGTCTAATGTCAGGTACATCGATGGATGGATTGGATATTGCCCTATGTAAATTCAGGAATAGTGGAGGAGATACGCAAATAACCTTATCAGATTTTGATACAGTTAGTTTTTCAGAAGAGATAAAGGATGAAATAAGAAAAGTGTTCGCCAAAAAGGAGATTAACTTTCAGCAATTATGTGTATTGAATCCCTGGATTGGGAATTTGCACGGGCAACTGGTGAATACTTTTCTGGAAAAGAGAGGTATCCGGGCAGAGGAGATTGATGTAATAGCCAGCCATGGACAAACGGTTTTTCATTCACCCAGAATACTCCATGGGCTTGATAAATTTCCGAATGCTACAATGCAGATAGGTGATGGCGACCACCTGGCTGTAAAAACAGGAATCATTACCCTGTCTGACTTCCGTCAGAAACACTGCGCTGCAGGTGGAGAGGGAGCACCTCTGGCAGTTTATGGCGATTACCTGATTTTTTCTGAAAGAGGTGAAAACAGGATTTTACTTAATATGGGTGGTATTGCCAACTTTACCTATCTGGCGGGCAATTTAGATGCAAACGAAGTTTTTGCCACAGACACAGGCCCGGGCAATACAATGATTGATGCCTACTTGAAGAAATACTTTGACCTGCCTTATGATGAAGACGCAAAAATTGCCAGGCAGGGAACAGTAAATCAAGCCCTGTTACAAGCGCTCAAACAAGATGATTTCTTTGGTAAGCCTTTTCCTAAAACCACGGGGCCTGAATTATTTAATCTGGCTTATTTAGGGAATGCACAGGAAAAGAGTAAAACTCAGCATCTTTCGGACGAAGATATACTGGCAACCTTATGTAGGTTTTCGGCGGAGACTATTGCCGTATCTATCCAAAATCTTATACAAGTTTTACCTGCTTATAAGGCTAAACCAGAATCATTTAAGATTTATGGGAGTGGTGGCGGAGTCCATAATCCTCTGATTATGGAATTCCTGAAAGAATTGTTAACTGATTTTGATTTTTACAGGACCGATGACCTGGGTATTTCGGGTGATGCCAAAGAGGCGGTTTTATTTGCTACACTTGCCAACGAAGCGCTGGCAGGCGGCAAAACAGATTTCGGCTCCCGTAAAGGGGTGCCAAGCGTATCAATGGGTAAAATTTCATTTCCACGATAAATTTTCCTTACATTTGTATACCGTTACGAACCTGATAGTATGCTTACTGTCAGGGTGTAAATCTTAACAACTTTATAAGCCTTTATAATCAGCATGTCATATAATCACATCTTTGTCAGGATTTGTGTGGCCGTTTTGTTTTTAAGTCTTAAAAGCACGGCCCAGATTGTATTGTCTCACCCCATGGAACGAATGGTTTTCCAGCGTAATAATGCTAATCAGGGAACCATCACTATCGCAGGAACCTATCTATCAGAAGTAGATAGAATTGAGGCAAGGGTAATAGCCAGAGCAGAAGGTGGAACATCAACAGACTGGACTGTCATACAGAATAATCCGGCTAATGGTTATTTCTCAGGTACGCTTACAGCGCAGGGCGGTTGGTATCAATTAGAGGTAAATGCCTATAAGAATAACAACTACGTTGATGGTAAAGTTATACAACGGGTAGGGGTAGGAGAAGTATTTGCCATAGCCGGACAATCTAATGCTCAGGGGGGAGCCGGGGTAAATACTCCAGCCGAAGACGACAGGGTGAGTGCCATTAACTACACTGATGCTTATTCAGATTATAATAGACTTCCTATAGGTTTTTCAAGTTTAACAGAGGTATCTAAGCCTATTGGACCTTTTCACTATGTATCTTGGGCTTGGGGAAAAGTAGGTGATTTATTAGCAGATAAACTAGACGTACCTATTCTTTTTTATGGTGCTGGGCATGGTGGTACTTCAAGCATTCAATGGGGTAATTCTTCTCAAGGCCAACCTTTTGATGGGCCGGACTGGATAAGTCGGGAACACGGTGCGCCTTATCGTGCTTTAGAAAATTCTGTAGCTGTTTATGCAAGCATGACAGGCTTAAGAGCTGTGTTATGGCATCAGGGTGAAAGCGACCCGAATACAAGCTCTGGAGATTATTATAATAATATAGTGAAAGTTATCAACGAAACCAGAGAAAATTCTGAACACAGTAATTTGGCCTGGGTAATAGCCCGCGCCTCAGTAAATGCCCCGGATCAGCAATATCATTGGGGAGCCAGAGATGGGCAAAATTCTTTAATTAATAATGATGCAGGTTTACCGGATGTCTTTCCCGGTCCTGATACTGACTTGATTCTTGGCGGAGATAAACGTACAGACGGCATACATTTTGACACCTATGCAGGGCAGGCGGATTTTGCCCATGCCTGGGATGTAAGTCTTGATGAAAATTTTTTTACTAATTCAACGCCCATGATGCCATCGCAATTGCTGGCATTGACACTAGCTTGTAATCCTAATAATCCATCAATGCCTATTACTTTGTCTGTGCCGGACTCCTATAGTCAATATTATTGGTCGAACCGAGATAATACAGACGATGAAGCCAGAGGCAGTAATTCAGATGGTTGTTGTACTTATTATTTCTTACCGCCAGTCGGCTATGAACGCCTGAACTGGACATCAATAGATAATAATACTAATTCATTGACAATAGCACCTGCCCGTCTGGCAGCTTCTGTAAGAAAGTCTTCCAAAAAGACATTTTTTAGTCCTATTGTCAATTTAT
>CALRLS020000076.1:0-14469 GCA_943368815.1 Cyanobium sp. NIES-981 | reverse complement strand
CAGGTACGTCTTCAAATGTTTCTACCACATCATTACCTGACAGAATGGCTCGTACATTGGCTTGTCCTTTCGGGAAATATTTTACGGCTCCCTGCATATCCATTGCATCCGTAAATACAAGACCTTTGAACTTTAAATCATTACGAAGCAAATCTGTTACGATTTTTTTAGATAGGGTAGAAGCCAGATTTTTAGTTGAATCTAAAGACGGAATGCTCAGGTGGGCGGTCATTACACCACTTAAACCGCTGTTAATCAGCATACGATAAGGATATAACTCAATATCATCCAAGCGTTTCCTATCGTGTGTAATCAGCGGCAAATCATAATGTGAATCTACACCTGTATCGCCATGACCCGGAAAGTGTTTGGCAGAGGTAAGAATGTGCTCACTGTTCATGCCTTGCATATAGGCAAGCGCTTTGCCTGCTACATCATATTTGTTTTCCCCAAAAGAGCGGAAATTGATAACGGGGTTATTCGGATTATTATTGACATCAACCACAGGCGCATAATTGATATGCACACCCATTCTGCGGCATTGGCGACCAATTTCAATGCCCATCTCACGAATATCCGATTCTCTGCCTCGTATAGCACCGAGGGTCATCTGGTAGGGGAAGCGCACAGTGCTGTCGAGTCTCATGGCAAGGCCCCATTCCAGGTCCATACCTATCAGCATCGGTACTTTAGACATACCCTGTAACTCGTTGACAATGCGGGCTTGTGTAGTTGGCTGGCCTGCAAAAAATACCAGCCCACCCAGTTTATAGTCCTGCACCCATTTTTTGAGCTTATCAAAATTATATCCTTGTCCTGACGTATTGCCACGTGGCATCAGCAATTGTCCTATTTTTTCATCTAATGTAAGCGAAGTGAAAACAGAATCGACCCAACGCTGGTTATAGTTAGTAAGAAAATCAGGTGCTTTTTGTGCGAATGTGGATAAGGTGTTGATAAGCAGGAAAACGAGCAACAATACTTTTTTCATGAGTTTACAATTTTGTCAGAATAGAAATCAAAATAAATCAAAAATAGCCAATAATCCTGCACGGTTTTCAAAACGTGATAAGATTTAATGGCTTTCGGAACATTTCCTGCCACATTGCCATACTTATTTGATTGGCATCAGGTTTGAGCTATAAAAAAAACGAATATTTTTTTTTATTATTCAAAACGTTTTGTACTTTCACTCTGACAATCTGGCAGATGAATTCGCTTCATTTATAAGCCATTTAATAGTAGAGGGATTAGTAGTTTTAATAATATTCAATGTTTGCTGTTATAGTAGAAGATTTCTTCGTCTAAAAGAAATCTTATAAGGAATCTAAATTTGAGGTACATGAATAGTGAACTAATCTCCAGCCTTGTTATGGCACGCCAAGACGTAGAAAACGTTGAAATGATTGAAATCGCTTCACCAGATGAAGTGATGGAAAATGAAAATAATCTGCCAACTGAGTTGGCACTTCTTTCTTTAAGAAATACCGTTTTGTTTCCGGGTATTGTTATACCTGTCACCGTTACAAGGGCGAAATTCATTAAAATGGTTAAAAAAGCCTATCGTACCGATAAAACTATCGGTGTAGTAGCCCAGATACGCCATACCCCTAATGAACCAACTCCTGAAGACCTCTATAAAGTTGGTACTATTGCCAGTATCCTGAAAATGATTGTATTGCCCGATGGTAACGTAACGGTTATTATTCAGGGGCGTCGTCGTTTTGAAGTATTACAATATAATCAGACAGACCCGCACCTGAGCGCTACGGTAAAATACATTCCTGATAATTTCCCGAGTGTTCGTAAAAAAGAGGTAAAGGCGCTTATTCAGAGTCTGAAGGAAGCAGCCTATAAAATTCTGAGCCTGAATCCGGAAATACCGAAAGATGCGCAGATGGCTATCAGCAATATCGATAGTCCGAGTTTCTTAACTCACTTCCTGTCATCGAACCTGAACATCGAAATCAGCGAAAAGCAATTGTTGCTCGAAACCTTTGATGGTAGTGAACAAGCACATAAACTGCTTGAACACATGATGAAGGAGATTCAGGTATTGGAAATCAAACGTGATATACAGAGCAAAGCAAGTCTTGATATTGACCAGCAACAAAGGGAATATTACCTGCGTCAGCAAATAAAAGTATTGCAGGAAGAACTGGGTCTGGAAACGCCTGACCAGGAAGTAGAAAAACTGCGTTCGAAAGGAGCCAAGAAGAAATGGGGCAAAGAAGCGAATGAGCATTTTAACAAAGAACTGAACAAGATTCTGAGAATGAACTCAATGGCGCCGGAATATGGTGTATCGCTCACCTATGCCGAAACCATGATAGAGCTACCATGGAGTGAATATACCAAAGATAATTTTGACCTGAAAAGAGCTAAGAAAATATTAGAGGCCGATCACTCGGGCTTAGATAAAGTAAAGGAGCGTATCATTGAGTATCTGGCGGTATTGAAATTGCGTAGCGATATGAAAGCGCCTATTCTTTGCTTATATGGCCCTCCGGGTGTGGGTAAAACTTCTTTAGGTAAGTCAATTGCCAAATCTTTGGGTCGTAATTATGTGCGCATGGCCCTGGGTGGCCTGCACGATGAAGCCGAAATACGTGGTCATAGAAAAACCTATATCGGAGCCATGCCGGGCAAAGTGATACAAAACCTGCAAAAGGCAAAATCATCGAATCCGGTATTTGTATTGGATGAGATTGATAAGGTTTCACGTGATTTTCGTGGTGACCCCTCTTCTGCCTTGCTTGAAGTATTAGACCCAGAACAAAACTCGGCATTCAAGGATAATTACCTGGAGGTTGACTATGACCTTTCAAAGGTATTGTTTATTGCTACGGCTAACTCTTTAGATTCTATTCAGCCGCCATTGAGAGACAGAATGGAAATCATAGAGATTTCCGGCTATACGGTAGAAGAGAAAATTGAAATTGCCAGAAAACACCTCGTGCCTAAGCAATTAGAGCAACATGGGATTAAGGTTAAGGATTTGAAAATAGAAGATAAGGCTATTCAGAAAGTAATTGAAGGCTATACCAGAGAATCAGGCGTGAGACGTCTTGAACAACAGATAGGAACCTTAGTGAGAAAAATAGCCAAAGCTATTGCGTTGCAGGAAGAATATCCTAAGACTGTTAAAGCTGAGCACGTGGAGAAAATGCTAGGCGGGCCGGTGTTCGACCATGATTTATATGAAGGTAACGAAACGGCGGGTGTGGTAACAGGCTTGGCCTGGACATCGGTAGGAGGAGATATTCTGTTTATTGAGTCAAGTCTGAGCCGTGGCAGAGGTCAGTTAACTCTTTCGGGTCAGTTAGGTGATGTAATGAAGGAGTCGGCCGTAACAGCCCTTTCGTATCTGAAATCACATGCCGAAGATATAGGTATTGACTATCGTATTTTCCAGAATTATGATTTGCATGTGCACGTACCGCAAGGAGCTGTACCAAAAGACGGCCCGTCGGCAGGTATAACCATGGTTACGTCTATGGCATCTATCTTTACCCAACGTAAGCTAAAACCAAATTTAGCCATGACAGGCGAAATTACCCTGAGAGGAAAAGTATTACCTGTAGGCGGAATCAAAGAGAAGATTCTGGCCGCTAAGCGTGCAGGTATCAAGGATATTGTTATATGCTATAAAAACCGTAAAGATGTAGAAGAAGTAGGTATAGGTTACACAGAAGGTCTGACTTTTCATTACGTAGATTATGTACAGGAAGTTTTAGAAATAGCTTTATTGCCGGAGAAAGTAGAAAAAGCGATGAAATTTATACTGCCTGATGAAAAGAAAGAACTTCAGCCTTTAGAAACTGTTTGAGTTAATCTTGTTTCGTTCAAAATGATTCTTTTTTACAAATACTGCGTCACTAAAATCCTCATTTAGCTCTGCTAAACTCCGGTTTTAGTTCCTTGTCTTTGCAAAAAATAATGCATTTTGATTCATAAAATTTAACTCAAACAGTTTCTTAGAAATGTTGTAAGATTTTTCTATTTTAGTATTGTAATTGAACCGTTTGAAAATATAATAAGTACGAGTACGATAGCAGATGTGTTGGGCATCTGCTATTTTTTTATCCTAATAATGAATGCCAGAAATAAAAAGTAGCATATCCGCGCCATCCGGGCCAGAGTGTTGCCATCTGATGTAAGTCGGAAATACTTGGTTTGGCAGCCAATCCATACTGGGTTTTTACGGCATTGTGCAGCCCTACATCTTCTACCGGGAAGGCATCATAGCTTTTCAGACTCTTCATCATCGAATAATTGGCTGTCCAGTTTCCTACACCCTTTATTGCTACCAGTTGTTGTTTGATTTCATTATAAGAAAGCGAATCCAGATTTTGCTGAGATAAAGTACCATCAGCAAAAGCATTTGAGATATTAATGATGTATTGTGCCTTGCCCCGGCTGAACTGATGCGGTTGAAAGTCTTCAATGTTCAAAGCCGCCAAAGTTTCCGGTGTAGGTAAAGCATAGTAAGTTTCGCCCTGAAACGTGATGCTTTTGCCAAATGTATGCACCAAACGCTGTTTTAAGGAATAAGCAAAATTGAGGTTGATTTGCTGCCCGATAACCGACCAAACCAATGATTCAAAGAGATTGGGCATTCCTACCATTCTAAGTCCGTGATATTTCCGGCAAAGCTGATGTAAAACAGGGTCTTGTTGGACAACTTCATAAAATGTTTTCAGGTCGGCATTCAAATCGAACCAGTCTTCGATATAAGTTCTGACTTTTTCCTGAATAGCAGGCGATTGATTATCTGTATGGATAGTGGCAACCAACCCGGTATCAAACGAAACAGAAAATAGAACCAACTCATCATCAATATCAAGAACCTTAAAGATAGTATTGTCTTTAATGCTATGCAGACATTCTTTTTCGTTGCGGGATAAAAACCGTACTAACTCTACGTAACTAAACTCTTCAGGTGTGGGTATGTATAACATTTTTTAGTTTATCAATTTGAAATTTCGGGTATAGTTGACCAACTAAAGCCTTGTTAAATATAAGTATTTATATGGTCTGGATATGATTACTAAAGGAAGTATTAATACCTAAAAATAATAGTCATCATAATATTTTGAAATAATGCATTTTATCTGCTAAATTAGTGATTAAGAGTGAATTAGAAATGTTTTAACGACAAAGCCATGATAAAAATAATTGCTCCTATATACTGTATTTTGCCTATTATTTATCCCTGAAAGTATTTTCCTGCTTATACCATGGTTTGTTCCTGACAACTAAGAAACGGCTTGAGTTAAATTTTAATTCATTTTGTTTAACTAACCTATTATAATGAAAAAGACAGGAGCTTTATTAATGAGCTTTTTAGTATTTAATCTTTGTGGGTATGCACAAAATAAAGTGTATAAAGAAATTACTATTGCTAAAACACAATATACCCCTTTAAAAACTACGACACTCTTCAGCGCACCCGTAGCCTATAATAAACAAATAGCCTTGAATGCTAATAGTTTCGCTATTGAATTTTCAATAAATAAAAAGGAATTGACCGCACTTTCGCAGAGGCAAGTTCCCTTTCTGAACCTGACTATCCCTTCTTCTAAAGAGAAAGCATTTGAACTAGAGTTAATTCCTATTAATATATATGGTCCTCAGTTCAGATTATTAAATGCTGCAAATCAAGAGGTACCATTTATTAAATCTACACATTATAAGGGTATTATTAAAGGAGACAATAATTCTCTGGTAGCTCTAAGCATTAGCAATGGAGAGATTAGTGGCTTTATATCTAACAAGGATGGGAACTATGTTTTAGGTAAGCTCAGGAAATCGGGAAATTATATATTGTATAATGATAGAGACCTGCTCCAAAAGAAACCTTTTGATTGCGGCCTTATTGAAGACAGAATTAGACAAGTAGCCGACAATAGCTCCTGTGATATCGCCCCCGTGCAGGATAGTACCTCGGCATGTAATCCGGTATTGATTCATCTGGAAGCAGATTACCAGATATTTAAAGACCAGGATTCGAGCATAGTATCAACAACTAATTTCGTGACTCAATTATTTGCACAGGTAATAGTCTTATATGACCGGGAATTGATAGAAGTACAGATATCAGAACTTAAAATCTGGGATACTATAGAGCCTTTTGTATCACCATGGACATCTACTTTTCAACAACTTTATTATGCCTTTGGTACTTATTTAGACGGAAATTTTAATGGGCATATCGCTCACTTACTATCAAACCGAAATTTAGGAGGGGGTATGGGAGCTATAGATGTATTATGCAGTAAAGGATGGTCAATAAGTACAAGTGTAGGTGCTGATGTAACGGAATTGCCTGTATATTCGAGGGCTGTAAAGGTGATTGCCCATGAAATAGGGCATAATCTGGGTACACCGCACACACATAGTTGTCTATGGCCATGTGGTGCTCTTGATAATTGCTGGACAGTTGAGCAAAAGCCTAATGGAGGGTGGTGTAATTTGAGCCCATTTCCTGAAGTTAGGGGTACTATCATGAGTTATTGCGATATAGGTGGAGCTAGTATTGACCTTTATAATGGTTTTGGGATTCTACCTGGTAATCTGATAAGAAAAAAAGCACAGGCATGTTTAGGTAATACAAGACCACCCGTTAATCTTTCGGTCATAAATGTATACAAGAACGCAGCCCATCTTTTGTGGGATCATCCGGTAGGGGAAGGCGATTATACGGTTGAATATAAACCTGCTTCATCTAATGTATGGATAAGTAAAACAACCGCTAAGGAAGGGCTTATAATCGCAGAACTTCTGGCAAATACCGAGTACAACTGGCGGGTAAAAGTCGATTGCTCTGTTTTTTCTACAGCCACATTTACTACTAATAATCAGCCTTCTGTCGAATATTGTAAGACCAATTATACATACCCTTGTGAAAACTGGCCGTTAAAGATGGTTGCTTTTGAAATCAATAATGTTTTCTTTAGTTATGATTATCAATGCATTCCTGCAGGAGAACAAATGTTTAATTTTAAGCCTGTTCATACTTTGAATAAAGGTCAAATACAAAATTTTATAATTAACCCGGGTCATGCGGGGCCGCCTTATATTCATGCATCTATCTGGATAGATTTTAATAAAAATGGTATTTTCGAAACTCAGGATAGAGTATTTATGACGCAGGATTCAGTGGCGGGCGGACAAATCTCAGGGTCATTTACTATTCCTGATACTGTAGTTACACAAATATATACCCGTATGAGAGTAATAATGACTATGGAAGAAAAAGCCTCTGTATCTTGTGGCACCTATATGGCAGGCGAAACAGAAGATTATCTGATTAGTATAACAGGTAATTGTCAGCAAACCCTGAAACTTAATCACCCTTTTAATGATATTGTAACAGGTGGGCAGCTCATACAGACCTTTTCAACCGGTGGAAGCATCAATGCCGCCAACCATATTGATGGCACAGGTACTATAGCAACCTACCAGTCGGCAACCATTAATCTGTCACCCGGTTTTAAAGCTGAGAAGGGGACTATATTCAAGGCTGAGACGGGAGGTTGTAATTAAGAAATAGTGATTGAGCGACCCAGTAGTTAATTTCTAAAGCCTATCTATTTTCGTCTGCTTAAAATCCCATTTCCTTTAAAAATGAATCCAATCTCCTTCAATTCTCCCAATGACTTTTTATAAGTAGTTTTAAAAATTTCCCTACCATTTAACTCAATACTGATGCTTTGATTGTGGTTGGCAACCCTAACATTTTGCCAACTGTATATATGTGTACCAAAGGCAGTTAAATCCGTCTTTTTGCCATCAAATTTCTTTTCAGCAATACTTAGCTTGACTTCACTTTCACAACCTTTAGCGCCTAAATTAATATACATATACTCATGTTCACCTTTCAATAATATGGCAGCTCCGGGGCAGACTACACCCGTTGAGTCCATTTTGAAGGAAGAGGAAAAGACAAAATTATTGCCATCAATATTGAAATCACGGCTATTATGAAAAGTCAGGAAGAAAGGTTCTTTAATGTCAATTTTATTGCGGGTCAAAACTTCTTTTCCAACCCCTACAATACCATCCGGTAGCCAATCGGAAGGAGGGAGTATTTTATTTTCAATGGTATTCTGGTGAGCGGCAATTACCCAATCACCTGTTTTAATGTGTACCGGAATTTCCCGGATTATAGAATCATCCGCAATCAACTTCGCCATATAATAACCCGGCAGAAAATATATGTCTGTTTGTTGGTGGTTGCCTTTTGTTACCTCAACTCTACGCCTAATATCCCACGATTGTTGTATATAGAATTTTCTGGCATCGACCGAATCAACATTATAAGTAAACACCACTGTATTCGGGACTACATTATTAACTGAGGTTTTGGCTGAAAACTCAATCGAGTCATGGCTTGC
The DNA here is from genome assembly GCA_943368815.1 of Cyanobium sp. NIES-981. Lineage (GTDB taxonomy): Bacteria > Bacteroidota > Bacteroidia > Cytophagales > Spirosomataceae > Emticicia. Next base: position 6,070 of record CALRLS020000076.1, on the reverse strand, counting down.
AGGTTTTTTATTCAATCTATCTTTAAAAGCAAAGAAACCAATCAATAATGCTATTATCAGAACTACTATAATCCATAAATAAATATGTTTTTGTTCTGATGTTTTCTTCAATCCCTTCGGCCTATCAGTAATATTGTTTTCAGTTGGCTCAACAAGGGTTGTTTTATCAATCGGCTTAGCAGAGGCCAGTTTCAATGATAGCCAGTCTTTCTGGTAGGCAATCTGGCTAAGCGCATCTAAGGTGGCAATGTGGGGTAGCCTGTTATATTCATTCCGCCAGATACGCTTAATGGTAGTAAGGCTGATTTTCACTCCAGATTTTTCATCAATAAAAAATACCAGAAACTCATAGTCTTTTTGTGTCCAGTTTTCAATCCGGCCAAGGCCTGCTTTCCGGGCTACTTCTTTCTTTAGTGTTTCTAAGAGTTCTCCATCTATAGGGTTTATGTCACTCATAATCAGACTTTTATCAAAATAATCGTAAAACAGTTGTAAAACAATTCAATATCGTGGCTATAAATTTTATTGACGCCAATCATCTTGCAGCTCAAAAAATTATCACTCAAAATTTAATCAATTTATTATGAAAATGCTCAAAATCAAATCATTTATTATTTGTCTACTATTAGTTTTTTCTTCGAACCTTATAGCACAGAATACCCTGAAAGACTGGCAGGCTTTCTCTGAAAACAACGAGCCTGTTACTTTGACCGAACAAACATACAAAGAAAAAAGCTGCGTGAAACTGGATGGTAAAAAAGAAGCTATAGTAATCAATAAGACTAAAAACTATCAGGATTTCAGAATAGATTTCGATGTAGCCGCCAAAGTAATGGCAGGGGTAGGGTTTCACGTAAAAAACGAACAGAATTACCAGTTTCTGTATTTCAGACCAGGCTATGGGGGCACGCAGGAGGCCATTCAGTACATACCTATTTATAATGGCGGTTTAAGCTGGGTATTGTATCATTATCCAATCCATGAGGCTAAAACTGATATAGCATCCTTAGAATGGTTTCATGTGGGCATAGAAGTCAGAAACAGGATTATGCGGGTATTTGTGAATAATAAAAAAGAAGCAGACATGACCCTGACACTTCTGGATACTGATACAGAAAATGGTAATATCTTATTAAGAAGTATGTTTGGAGAGTCCTATTTCGCAAATGTATATATTCAGGAATTACCAAAATCAATTACTGATTGGAGTATTTCAGAACAATTACCACGTGATAGAACCTATGATTATACTGATGTAAAAAAGGCGAAAGCATGGACTAAAATCAATCAGAAGAATGATGAAATGGTAAACCTGAAACGCTATTTTGAATACCCGAACGGGACAGTTTTTGCCAAAAGAACAGTTGTTTCAGAAGCCGATAAACTGCAATTATTGTATTTTGATTTTACCGGAAAGCTGAAGATTTTTTTGAACGGGCAGGAGGTGTTCAATTATGCCAAGTATAAAGTGGACCGACTCAATAATTATGAAAACTGTATTGTGCTGGACATGAAAAAAGGGGAGAATGAACTGACATTTATCATCGAGGGTGATGCCTTTGTTTTCGGAAAAGGATTCAATTCAATGGGAAGATTCCAGCATCAGAACTGGGGTTTTATAGCTTCATTAGCAGAGAAAACAAGATAAGCATAAATCAGCAATGCCATAAAGGGTTCGAGAAGTGGAAAGGCTTTCGAATCCTTTATGTTTTTTTCCAGAGAGAAAACAACTGATTTCTATAGGTTTTTGATGATGTTTTAAAGAATATTTAATTTGTGCATTACCCTTTGTCTATAAAACTATATGTTTACTCTTACTACTTTAAAAACACAATTGGGCTTAATTCTTTTTTGAATTGACTTATGATTTTTGCCAGTTGCCCTTTTTGCTTGCTTTCTGACCAGCCCATTCGCTCATACTGAATACCCTCGTACTCGGCAGCTAAGACCACACCGCTTTTGTAAACCAGAGAATCATTTTTTAGTATATATATATGGCTCTCGATGGTTAGGGAATCCTGCCCGGTACTTGTGAATTCACAGGCACGTAATTGGTTTAAAACCTGCTTATCTGATGATTTTAAAACACGGGTATGCGGGAAGTCCGGCCAGGGATTAGTCAGGTCACTGAAGTCTATAACCAGATAGGCTGTATAGCCGCCTTGCATAAAATCAAATTGCTCAAAGGGTTTGTTTTCATCTTGCAGGATAGTCTCCCTCGTAGTAAAGCTCTCATTGACAAAAAAGGGATACAAGCCGATATTGTATAGGATAATCAACCCTATAAGCAATATAGTAATTGAAAAGATTATTATCTTTTTCATTATATCATACAGTTGTAGTTTGTAAAATTGAAGTTTTGCATTTCAATTTTACAATTCTATTCATTTTTTTGACAGCGCACAAAAAAAGTTATCCATCGGTACCTATATGATTGAGTTAAGCTTATTAGAATTGCCATAAAAGCAAAGGAGGTGCAAATGTAATTTGCACCTCCTTTGCTTTTATAACCAAAATAGATAAATAGATAATTATCTACATTCTATCATTTTGGTTTTTTGAATACTGCATCATCAATAGTACCATTAACCTTTATTTTACTGGTAATAAATGCTAAATTTCCCATCTGATTGACGATGTCCATAGTATAGGCAACTTTAATACCATCAACATCTTTATAATCAGAGAAACTGATTTCTACATCTTGTCCGTTAGCTGAAGCTTTCGTTTTGGTCAATAAATAGGTAGTGGCATCAATGTATTGGTCCATTGCGTCCCCATCCTTAGTTGTAACTTTTAGGTGATAAGTGTCTTTTTTATCAACCTTTTCTTTGCCTACCAACTCAACTTTGTTACCTTTTTCTTTGTAATTGTAAATTGGTCCGAATGGATCAAGTTGTCCTTTCAATTGTTTCAGTTGGTCAGCAGGCATGTCTTCAGGTTCACCTGTGCCACCCATCATAGTCGGGCGTATCATCCAGGCAGAAGTACCATCAAATGCCTGTACCATCGAATTACCCATGACAGTAGATTCTGTGCGTACGGCCTTATTAACTACTAAAGTGCTTACAGTCGGAATCTCCATACCTTGTACAGACAACGAACGCTCGGCAACAATAGAATTAACAGATTTTAGTTTATCAGCTCCACCTAAAGCGGCAATATGCTTATCTACGATTTCATCTACAGTCTGGGCAAAACTGCCAACCGAAATAAAAGCTGCTACTACGGTAGCAAAAAGTTTGTTCATTTTCATTTTAGATTGAATTAAAGTTTATCATTTAAGTTTATTAAGGGTCATTTTAATTAAGGAGAGTGAGGAGAATATTATCTTGGTGTTCCTCCTCCTGGTGTTCCACCGCCACTCTGTGTGCCACCACTTTGACCATCACTTTTTACGTCATCATTGTTTACAGAACGGGCTTTCTTTTTAGGGGCGTCAACAGTCATTTTACCGAGTTTATAACTGAATGTCAAACGCACACCTCTGTTATACATATAGATATTACTTGTCTGATTAAACTGTGCAGATTTTAATTCTGAACGAATCGCAAATCGCTTGTTGAAGAAATTCTCTCCGGCAAGACCTATGCTACCTTTCTTGTTTTTAAAGTCTTTTTTGATGCCTACAGTATAGAAAGCGAATCCGCCCTGATTACCCTGTAATTGTACCTGATTGCCTTGCATGAAACCAAATGCCTGCGCTCCCCAGCCATTTTTGAATGTTGCCTGAGAAAACACCCCACCGCTTACTGTAAAGCCAGAATTGGTCATTGTCTGTGTTAGATTATCAGTACCTATTACCTCTCCTGTTAAAGTATTATGAATGATGTTGGCAAATATACCTACGTTCATCTTTGAGGTTACTGCAATGTTAGTAAAAATATTGGTACCATATGCACGTTGACGACCAATGTTTTTATAAGTAGTAATAATCGCGCCTTCAAGGGTGTCAGACGGTACACGTACCTGCGATATTGCATCATTGGTGATACGACCGAAGAATGAAGCATTGATAAAGGTTTTCTTGATGTTTTTGCTCAATGTTAACTCAAAGTTATCAGTTACTTCAGGTTTCAGAGTAGGGTCACCGACTGTGATATTCTGAGGGTTGGCAGAGTTGAAGTTGGGATTCAACTGTTGTAAACCAGGACGTTGAATACGTTTGTTATAAGCCAATTTGAAAGTTGTACCTTTAATGGTTTTTGAAGCATTGATACTTGGCACCAATATACCATAATCACCTACTCCAATCGGGCCTCCTTCTTTTGTGCTGGCATCAATAAAAGTATGCTCATAGCGCAAACCACCTTTGATAGTATAACGTTTCTTGGTTGTATAAGTATATGAGCTATAAGCCGCTGCAATATTCTGATGATAAGTCAATTCACCTTGCGGTTGATTAATTTCAGTTGAGAAATTTCCGGTCGGGCCCGCTAACAGGAATTTATAATCACTCGTTACCTCACGTAAGATTCCTTTCGCACCAAATTCTAACATCTGGTTTTTCTTGATTGGTGTCTGGTAATCACTCTGAAATGTGAATTCCTGATTAAGGTTACTATTAAGGTTGCGTTGACGGTTCAATAATTTGCCATCAGGATTCATCAGATCTGCATCAAAATTATTTTTCAGGTCATTACGGCTATATAATGTTGAAATGCTCCATTCCTGTTGAGGTTTTTTGAATGTATGCAGGTAATCCAGGTTCATATCAACTGTTCCTGAAAGGTTTTTTGAATCTACATCTCTTCTCGAACTGGCATCAGAATTAAGTATGCCATTGTTGTATAATTGTGTAGCAAGGTCTTGTTGTATAGTAAAGTTACGCACACCGTAACGAACACCCGCAGTAAGACTTTGATTTTTTGCCAGGTCATAATCAAAACCTAAGTTATACTGGCCAAATAATCCATGGCTCGAACCATCACCGGTTTGTTTGGTTAAGGTCGAAACACCCTCTACTATACTTGTCTGGTCAAGCGAAGATTTGGTAACTGTATTATAAATACCACGTCCGAAACCACCCAGGGTTACACCGCCTTTACCTTTTCTATAGCTACCGTTCAAACCAAGCATCGATCCTCTGTTACCCAGCCCTCCGTCAATATTAAGACTTAAACCCTGCAGGTTGTTCTTTTTAGTTATGATATTGATGATACCACCAGAACCCTCTGCATCGTATTTAGCCGATGGGCTTGTAATTACTTCAACTGTTTTAATCTGGTCGGCAGGAATCTGCTTCAAAGCATCAGCTACACTGCTGGCAATGATGGTACTTGGTTTGTTGTTGATTAAAACCCTGATATTCTGGCTACCTCTTAATGATACGTTACCATCAAGGTCAACGGTCAATAAAGGCACTTTGCGCAATACATCTGCCGCATCGCCACCTTTGGCGGTTATATCTTTTTCGGCATTGTAAACCAAACGGTCAACTTTTTCTTCGATAAGTGCCCCTTGTCCGGTTACAGTTACCTCGTTCAGCATTTTGGCACTGCTCGATATGATGATATTTCCCAAATCCAGTTCTTGTCCTTTAGCTAATGTAACATTAATAGATTTAGTGTTGTATCCGATAAAAGTAACCTGCAATTTAAAGGTACCGGCTGCAACTTTGCTCATGGTAAATTTGCCTTTCTCGTCGGCCATAGTTCCGTCTACCGGCTTGTTTGTGCTTTTGTCAAGCAAGGCTATACTTGCAAATTCAACAGTTTTATTGGTTGTTGAATCGACAATGGTGCCTGTGATTTTACTGTTCCCCTTCGGAGCCTCTGTACCCGGCAATGCCTTTGTGGTTGTACTTCCGCCCATCGGGAACTGCGCCATAGCAGGGCTTAATGAAGTAAAAATAGTAGCGATAAAAACAATAATTAGTCTAACTTTTTTCATGATTTAGTTTTTTAACGATACAAATTTGCGTTAGAAAGCTAAATCCTGAAACGAAAAAAGGATAAGTGTCAGATTTAGGCTGATGAACATAGGATATTTCCCGATGAATGTTTTGCCTATACAAAACAAGCCTGATTTCGGGTATTGGGACTATTTTTAATTAATATTACTATTTTGA
>CALRLS020000075.1:0-14484 GCA_943368815.1 Cyanobium sp. NIES-981 | reverse complement strand
CCCCTACCCCTTTATGTACTTTGATATTGTTTTCTTGAAACTGGTCTTCTCTTAGTTTTACCAATTGCTCCCAGGTCTGTGTACCACTTATATAGTCAGGCAACATCACCCTGTTATAGAATGGGTAAATCTCTTTCGAAAAAACTTCGATTTCATCAGTCTGATTCAGACTTCTATAAGTTGATATAAATCCTAATCCAGCAGAGCCTGCCCCAATCACGATGATTTTTTCTTTTGGTTTTTGATACTTCACAACCTCAACAGCAGAATATTTAAAATCAGGTTCTTTCGATTTCGGGTCAACCAGATTATTTGTCAGATTATTTGCCCGGACAAAATCATTGCCTAATATTCTTCCCCAGTGCATGGGCAAAAAACAATTACCTACTTTTACTTCGTCCGTCAGTTTTGCTTTTACTTTTACAATGCCACGTCTGCCATTTATCTCAACCACTGTGTCATTCTCAATGCCTCTTCTTCGGGCATCATTCGGGTGAATTTCCAGAAAGGGCGTGGGAATATGCTGATTCAGTTTATTCACCCTCCCTGTTTTGGTCATCGTATGCCATTGGTCTCTGATGCGGCCTGTCAGCAGAATCAAAGGGAAATCCTCATTGGTTTGCTCTGATTCATTTTCATCAGGCACCGCATGGATTTTTGCTCTTTGATTAGCTGTATAAAACTGATGGTCTTCAAACAAACGTGCTGTTCCTTTAGGATGCGCACCTATGGCCGGATAAGGCCATTGTACTGTATTTTGTTTGAGCAAGTCATAACTTACGCCTGTAACATCAATATTAGTTCCTTTGGTTGTGCGGGTATATTCCTGATATATCTCTCCAAAGTTTGCGTAGTTGAACTTATCCCCCCAACCCATTTTCGCCGCAAACCTGCAAATAATTTCAGCATCCGGCAAAGCTTCGCCTGGTGCATCATTTATTTTGTGTAAATATGAAACCCTACGCTCTGCATTGGTCATGGTTCCTTCTTTCTCTGTCCATGCTGCTGCTGGTAATAGAACGTCAGCAAAACGAATGGTATCAGCCCGGTTCGAAATCTCTTGCACTACCACAAATCGTGCATTTTTCAAGGCAATTTCTGCCATTTTAGCATCGGGCAAGCTCACCATTGGGTTAGTGCAGGCAATCCAGACGGCTTTTAGTTTTCCGCTTTCAAGACCTTTGAACATCTCGGTTGCCGTCAAGCCCATTTTATCTGAAATTTTACTACCGCCCCAGAATGTTTCCATTTCTGCTCTGTGCTGTGGGTTCAGAATATCACGGTGTGATGCCAGCATATTAGCCAGACCACCCACTTCTCTGCCTCCCATTGCATTGGGCTGCCCTGTGAGAGAAAATGGCCCGTTGCCGGGCTTACCAATCTTACCTGTAATAAGACTAAGGTTTATTAAAGAGAGATTTTTATTTACACCAATCACAGATTGGTTCAAACCCATGGTCCACATCGACAAAAAGCCTTTGGATTTGGCAATCCATCGGGCTGTTTTTTGTATGTCGTGTACCAAAACACCACATATCAAAGCCGATTCTTCTATGCTACGCTCAAAAACTTTTGTTTTGAATTCCCCGAAGCCATCGGTATGATTCACTATAAAATCAACGTCTATCCAGTTATTTTCTATCAAAACCCTGGCAATAGCATGGTTTAATGTAACATCAGTACCCGGATTAACTTGTAAATGCAGGTCTGAGGCATTAGCCGTTTGTGTGCGGCGTGGGTCGACTGTGATAATCTTTGTATCAGGCTTGGCCGCTTTATGGGCTTCAATCCTGCGCCATAATATCGGGTGACACCATGCAGGGTTTCCCCCTTCAATTAATATGCAATCTGATTCCTCAATATCATCATAGCAAACCGGGACGGCATCTTCGCCCAATGACATTTTATAGGCTACAACAGCCGAGGACATACAAAGGCGTGAATTGGTATCAATATTATTAGACCCGATAAAGCCTTTCATCAACTTGTTCCACAAATAATATTCTTCTGTGAGACATTGCCCTGAAACATAAAAACCTACTGAATCCGGCCCGTATTTAGCAATGAAAGTTTTAAAAATAGCCGCTGTGCGTTCCAAAGCCTCATCCCAGCCTACCTGTTGCATGGGCATACTCCTGTTCATGCGCATCTGCGGATATAGCAGGCGGTCAGACTTATCGTTTGCCGTATAATGCAGATTCATCCCTTTCGAGCAAAGCATACCCATATTGACAGGGTGGTCTTTATCCCCCTCAACATGAATTTTGCCATTGCCGGTATCTGTCACCACAATCCCGCAACCTACCCCACAATAACAACACGTGGTTTTATATTTCTTTGAGGTGTTCATTATTGAGGGTGATTTTTTTAATATTTACTATTGATAAGTTTTTGGATTTCGTAGTGACACCTCACCCCAACCCCGCTCCCGAGGGAGAGGGGCTAAAAGTTCTCCTCTACTTTGCTAGGAGAGGAGAAATTAGAGCGGACGCAGCTATTGTAGAGAGACTTTAAAAGCCCCTCTCCTTTTTCAGGAGAGGGGTTGGGGTGAGGTGTCACCCCAAATCCTCCACCAAAACGGCCTTCTCAACAGAAGGTTTTTCCTTCACACTAAACTTCGTAACAGCTATTAAAATAGCTGCGCCAACAGCCGCTATCCCTATATATCTAAATGCATCTGCATAGGTTAGGTTTTCTGATTTAAAGAGGAATCCCATCAGCATCCCACCAATGTTTCCTCCGGCACCTACGATGCCTGCTACCATGCCTACATTTTTTGTATTGATAAAAGGCGTGAGTGCATAGGTTGCGCCGTTGGCCATTTTGAGGAATAAGGCAAATAGTACCATAGAGGCGATTGCTATTGGTAAAGTAGCCGAACTTGCAAAGAACACAAGGCCGATGCCCTCTATGGCTATCAATATTGCCAATAAGCGACCCTTTCCGGTTAAACCATTCTTTCTGCCGATTTTATCTGCCCAGATACCCCCCAGAGCACGGGCAAAAATATTCATGAAGCCAAATGTGCCTGCCAATAATCCGGCCATCTTCTGGTCTACTCCGAAATTATCTACAAAGTGGAGAGCCGCTACATTATCGAATGTGATTTCCATGCCGAAACAGATAGAGTACGAAATAGCCAGTGCCCATACCCGCCAGTCTTTTATCACTTCCATTGTATTCGGTTTCTCTTTCTGCGCTCTTTCACGGCGAATATCTTCATAGTTTCCGGCAGGTGTATCCTGCGTAAACTTGTAATAGAGAAAAGCACAAACCAATAATAAAGTACCAGGCACAATCATGGCCAGTCGCCATGCTTCACCTTTGGTATAACCCAGACCTACAATACCTGCAAAAATCAAAGGCATGAGCATATTCGTAATGCCACCTCCGAGATTCCCCCAGCCTCCGGCTACTGCATTGGCAGTACCTTTGATATTTGGAGCAAACATCATCGATGTATGGTATTGTGTAATCACAAACGAAGCGCCGATTACCCCAATAGCCAGACGGAACAATAAAAAGGTTTCGTAACTATGTGACAAACCCACGAGATATACCGGAATAGAGCAGAGTACCAACAAGGCCGTATAGGTTTTGCGAGGCCCCCAGGTATCACAAAGCCGACCAATAATTAAGCGGGCAATAATGGTGGCAGATACTGCTGCAATCAATGAATTACCTACCTGTAACTTAGTCAAACCTAAATCTTCTCTGATAGTAGGCATTAAGGGTGCAAGCCCGAACCAGCCAAAAAAGCACATAAAGAAAGTAAGCCAGGTAATATGGAAAGTACGCATTTGTACACTTGAAAAATCGAAGATGCGTAGTTTATCTAATGGTTTATTTATAGTCGGTTTCATGATTTTCTTTTGTTTAGAGATTGTCGGATAAACACTTTCCTATTTTTTCGCAGAAGCAAAAAACTCCGGACGGATATTGAGCATCAGATAGCCCCATTGACCCGTCTTACGGGTTTTATCCATCGAGTTCTGCTTTACATATTCAAGGCTGTTGTTGCCCTGCATTACTGAATAGCCTGCTTCAATAGTTGTGAATTTATTGAGGGTATAGTTAAGCACCAGATCATATTCTAAACCCAGCATTGGGCTGATTTTAGCTCCTGAAGGTGCATCGGCTGTTCTATTGGGAGTAGCAGCAGCCAGGGCAAAATAATGTATATCTAATGTGCTGGTCAGGCGTTTGCTAACATGCTTAAATTTAAAGGAAGCATCCTGCAAGCCCCCGGCAGGCGAGCCGGTACCCACATAGAAATAATCCATATAACCCCAGTGTTTATGCGGTGTGCCATACAATGGGTCAAAACGATGTGTTTCACCTGCTTTCAGTTTAAAACCATCGTTACCTGAAAGCACCTCATAACCGGGGCCGAAGCTGAGCGCTCCGTGCTGAATCATGAAATTTCCACCATAATGATATGCTGACTTAATAGCAAGTCCGTCACGGTCTTTGCCCGATTGCAAATAGCCGAATACCTGCCATTGAACCTTATGAAGTTTGGTCAAACTTTTAGTTCCTGTTAACATGGCACCATAGGTGAGGCGTGAATTGACACCTGTCTGGTCATATCTACGGCCATACACATAGCCATTGGCAACACTACCGATACTATCTATACGAAATCTGGAAAAATCATCTTTGAAGAACAAGACCGATAATCTGGTCTGTTGAAACCTGCGTGCCAGATAAGCCATCTGAAAAGATTTGAACATCTGGTTCTGCCCGTTGGTGCTTACAGCGTTGAGCAAAACCGGGCTGCCGCCTTTACCTGCCGTTGGTAAAAACCCCGCCGGAATATTAATGCTGACATTTTTGGTTGATAATGCCGAAGATGGGACATTTCCGCCGACATAATAAGTGCCATTGGTTCCGAAAGCATCAGCATTCTGATTGAATCCACCGCCTATGTCTAATACCCAGCCTTTGTGTTGGGCTTTGAGTAAAGCAGCATCAAACCGACGACCCTGCTGTAACCAGTCAAGATTGCCCAGTAGGCGTACGTCGTCATAGACTAATTCCTGACGGCCGATTTTTAGCGAAAGTTGCTGCAAGGCCTTGAATTTGAAACTGGTATCGGCTGCATTGGCCAATACAATTTCAGCCCAGGCTTCATGTATGGCTAGTCTGGCGCCATCACTGCCAGAGATAGAAGAGGCATCCTGCCCCCAAACCCTTACGTCCTGCACGGATACACCCAGATTCACCCTATCCCATTTGTAGCCAAAAGTCAGGCGGGTTCGCTGTGATGTAAATGCAGATGGTTTAGCATCAATCAAAGCCAGATTGCCCAATCCGTCCCGGATTTCGGTACGCGTTCTTAACTGCCCTGTGAGTGAAAATTGTGAATGTGAAGTGCCGCCAAAGAAAACAATGAAGAAAAGTGCCAATGCAAATTTGCGTAATCGATTTTTTTTCATTTGCTTTGATGTTGAATTGTGAACAAATACCTACGTTTTGCGATTCGTTGCCGATTCTGATACCCCCATATCAGGTCGGCTTTTTTGTTGGCGAAAATCGAGGCCCCCACCCCGACAATTGTCTTCGATAATCGCCCATTACATGTGCTTTTTGCTGTTTTTCCCTACGTTTGCATGATTTTTTGAATTGATATTGTTTGAAATGGTTCTGAACTATAATAGATGGATAGCCCCCACTATCCAAATATTATCTAGGTAAAAATACTTATTAATTGCATAATTTTCTTTACTTATTCAAATGTAAAAAATAATATTTTATACTCAAAGTCATTTTATACTTATTTTTGCCCGTTTTAACACTTTTACTTAATATTCTTCTAAATCTGAAACTTGTTTTTAGAAAAATACAATTTTCTAATCTATAAATAGATGATTTCGAAACTATAAAATTGCATTTTCAAAAAATTAACAACTAAACACAAACGGAAACTATCTTAAAAAAGTCCAATTTATGAATATCAAAAAATGAGTATTAGTTTTAAAAATTCTCCCGTAAATGAAGAGGAAGGAAGAGAGTTTTGTTGTAGATTCCTGAAATACCGATAAAATAACTAAGCAATTCAATTACTGAAAAATGTATACGTAGCCAGAAATTAAAAGTAAATAATTAAGCCAATAAATGATTGGAATAAAATCTATTCATCACATCGACGACTGCTCAATCACTAAATCACTCAATGATAAATCTTTCCGCATAAGCTTCCACATAATCCCGATGCAGGCTCACTACTTCGCCAATAATAATAACAGCCGGATTACTAATACCAGACTCATTTACTTTAGCCTGAATATCGCCTATTTGCCCATAAAGAGACTTTTGCTGCTTTGTAGTACCATTCTGAATTATAGCTATTGGTGTCTCTTTTTTGCCATTTTCGCTAAAAATCGCCACTATTTCATCTAATTTACTCATACCCATCAGTATTACTATTGTAGCCGATGACTGCGCAGCAAGCTTTAAATCATGAGGCAGAAGACCGTCACTGGTATGCCCGGTTACTACCCAGAAACTGCGGGCAATATCTCTATGAGTAATCGGAATCTGGTTAGCTCCTGCTACCCCGACACTGCTTGATACTCCGGGAATCACTTCTGTTTCAATACCAAAATTACGCGCATATTCAAGCTCTTCATAACCCCTGCCAAACACAAATGGGTCGCCACCCTTTAAACGCACCACATGGCCGAATTTAAGGGCGTACTCTACTATCATCTGATTGATTTCAAACTGGGCATAAGAATGTTGCTCTTTGCGCTTGCCTACATTTACCACAATGGCATTGTCAGGAACATATTCCAGCAGCGAATGATTGGCCAGGGCATCGTATAAAACTACGTCGGCCTTTTGTAAGGCCTTGATGCCTTTGAGAGTAATGAGTTCGGCATCGCCTGGACCCGCCCCCACGAGTGTCAGTTTTGCTTGCATTTTTGGTTATTTATATTCAGTAGTAAAATCAGAATCAGTTAATGAGACGGATTATATATTTATCAATAATGAATAAAAGTAGAAGATAATTCTATCAATGCAAATTATTTCAAAATAATATTTGCATAAAATTAAATAATTCAAAATTAAAATAAGAAAAATGCAATTAAGTATAAATACTCAGTTTAGTGAATAGTATTTTTTTTATAAATAATAAAAAACAATCAAGAATATATGTATTGACATAGGAAAAGGTGTATTTTTATACTAAATTTCTATGGAATCTTATCGCAATTCCCTTAAAAATGCCTACGCTCGAACAACAGGTTGCCCAACGTCTTACCAGGCTTTATATCCTTGCCCTGACGGCGGTAGCGGTTCTTTCGATAACGGGGCAAGTGCTGATACAGGAATCTTTGAATGATACGCTCAACGATGCCCATGTAGTAAACATAGCAGGCCGGCAACGGATGCTGAGCCAACGCTTATCAAAGATGGCTATTCTGCTCACAAATACAGACAGGTTCTCGGAAGAAGCCCGGTTCTATGAAAAAGACTTTGGCGAAACCCTGGCACTCTGGAGCAAATGCCATGAGGGATTTTTAAAAGGAAAGCTGGAAACAGAACGGGCAGTAGCAGTAAAAAACTCTGCGAAAACAAGCCGGATGCTCAACGAACTGAATCCGGTTTTTCAGCAGTTGAAAAGCAAAATGGTCTTGATTCAATCTAACCGGGCTTTTGATAAAAAACAGGTTTTAGACGAAATACTGGCCAATGAACGCCTCTTTCTGAATAAAATGGATAGCATCGTATTTCAATATGATCTGGAGTCGCACGAAAGAGTGAACAGGGTCCGAAGCATCGAATTATTCCTATTTTTCCTGACTATCGCAATCTTGATTTTAGAGGGCATGCTGATATTTAAGCCTTTAGCGGCTTATATCAAAAAGGTAATCAGAATGCTGATAAATTCAGAAGAAGCCCTGCAGGAAAAGAATCAGGAATTGAGTATTTCTAATCAAAAACTGATAGAAACTCAAAAGGACTTGCTAAAGATAACAGAAGAGAAATATGAGCTGATACGGAAAGAAGATAACGTGCGGTCGAGCGCTTTGATGGAGGGGCAGGAAGAAGAACGCCGCAGGTTATCAAGAGAATTGCACGATGGCATCGGACAAATGCTTACAGGATTAAAGCTCCATAGTGAAAAACTCAAAAGCCTGCCCTTTGCAGATGATAAACAAAGAAAGACTTTTGAAACCCATAGTAAACTGATTGAAGAAACCATTGAGGCTACCCGCATGGTATCGTTTAATCTGATGCCCCCAATATTGACAGATTTCGGGCTTGGGGCAGCTATCCGGCTATTGACAGAGTATACCACTCAAACGAGTGATATTCAGGTATCGTATGAAAGCAATTACGGGCAAACAAGGCTGAATGCCAGCCTTGAAGTAAATCTATACAGAATTGCGCAGGAAGCCCTGAATAATATGGTGAAACATTCAAAGGCTACAGAGGCAAGCGTAGTATTGCAAAAAAACAAGTCGGAAATCGAGCTTATTATCAGCGATAATGGTGTAGGATTTGACGAGAAAAACATAAGAAAAGAAAAGAGTATCAATAACGGACTATCCAATATGCAAACCCGTGTGCGCTTATTGGGTGGACATATACATATACAAACGAAATCAACAAAAGGAACCCGGATAACTGTGAAAATCCCTAACTAAAATGGCAAACAAAATTAAACTGATGATTGTAGATGACCACGCAGTAGTGCGCAAGGGCATCATTAACCTGCTGGAAGATGAAGAAAACATTGAGATTGTCGGCGAAGCATCTGACGGCGTAGATGCACTGGAGGGCATCAAAGAACTAAAGCCTACTATTGTGCTCTTAGACTTATCAATGCCCCGAATGACAGGCTTTGAAGTAGCCAGGATTATCTCACAGAAGCACGCTGCTGTAAAGTCTCTTATTTTTTCGATGCACAACAATCAGGAATACATGGTGCAGGCCGTAGAAAACGGTGCGATGGGTTATCTGCTGAAAGATACCAGCAAAGAAGAAATCCTGAAAGCCTTGGATACCGTAGCCAATGGCCAAAAATACTTCCCTCCTATAGTTTCTGCGATGATTATCGACGGATTATTGAATCATAAGAAAAACAGTAGCTCAGCTACTAAAAAAGAAGCTTCTACCATTGTCAGCGTGCTTTCGAAGCAGGAGAAAGTAATACTTAACTATATAGTAGACGGACTGAACAGTCAGGAAATCTCTGAAAAACTTAAACTGAGTGTGCGTACTGTTTCTAACCATAGAGCTAATATATTGCGTAAGACACAGGTTAAGAATACTGCGGAGTTGGTTAGATTGGCGGTGGAATAGATTCTTTTACAAAATAGAGTTTGACTTTCCGACTCCTTATTCTATGCCTCTAATAAGATTATATTTAAAATATAACAAATAGATAATTCTGAAAATTTGAAAAGAAGCATTCGTATTGGCAACTTTACTTATGCGAAATCCTATAGCTTATCTTATTGCTTTTTTCCTCTGCTCCTGTGTTAAGACCAAAGATACTATCAAAGTAAAAGGCTCTGATACTGAGGTTAATCTTGCTGTTCAATTAGCCGAAAAATACCACAAGCGTAATGCAGACCTGCTTATTTCCATTTCAGGAGGAGGTTCTGGCCTAGGCATTGCATCTTTACTAAATGGCACTGCCGATATCGCCAATTCTTCAAGAGACATCAATAAAAAAGAATTAGCATTATTTAAGAAAAAAAACATTTCAGTCTCCTCATTCGTCTTCGCGCAAGATGCCATTGCCTTTGTGGTATCAGATAAACTTGCTATTGATTCTGTCAGTACGCAAAATTTAGCTAAAATATTAAATGGCGATTGGGATAACTGGAAGTCACTGACTTCACAGAATATTCCGGTTAATATCTATGGGAGGCAAAGTAATTCGGGCACTTATGAGTACGTAAAGCAATCGCTAAATATCCGTTTCTCTCCTTTTGCCAAACAAATGAATGGAAATGCCCAGATTTTAGAGGCAATCAAAGCGGATAGCTCCGGAATTGGATATGTTGGCGCAGGATATATGCTGAAACAGAAGAATAAAGGGCTAAAAGTATTGAAAATCTATACTGAAACCGAAACATTAGCGGTATCACCGCTTGATACAGAAAAAATAAATGCAGGGAAATATTTCTTTCAACGACCGCTATATCATTTTTATAAAACTCAGGATTACCCCAGAGTTAGGGCATTACTTGACTTCGAAAAAACAGCAGAAGGTCTAGCCATTATTAAAGAATCAGGATATTACCCTGCAAATCTTTCTAAAAAATAAGCCTATGAAAACGAACAAACGCGAATGGATAGACTGGGGTTTCAAGCAAGTGTTTAAAGCTACGGGATTCATCACCATTTTGCTTCTGGCAGGCATTTTCCTAATGCTTTTGTTTAATAGTGTGTCCTTTTTTCTTGAAATCAAACCCATTGATTTTTTCACCGGTTCACAATGGGACCCGGATAGTAAATACAGTATTATACCCCTTATTGTAAGCACGGCTTTTGTTGCCTTGGGTTCAATGCTTATCGCGGTTCCATTAGGCGTTTTAACAGCCGCATATCTATCTGAGTTTGCTCCTAAAAAACTTCAGATTCTACTAAAACCAATCATCGAAATGCTGGCTTCTATTCCATCGGTAGCCATTGGTTTCCTGGGGATTGTTCTGTTAGGCCCAAATCTGGCCAAAGTATTTGGAATTCAAAATGGGCTAAATGCCCTTAATGGCTCCATACTTCTTGCTATTATGGCGCTTCCAACCATTATTACCATAAGTGAGGATGCAATCAATGCAGTGCCCAAGAGCCACAGAGAAGCATCGCTTTCGCTCGGGGCAAACAAATGGCAAACGCTTTTCAGGGTTACCCTCCCTGCTTCTCTGCCGGGGCTTATTGCTGCAGTAATGCTTGGTTTAGGCCGGGCTCTGGGAGAGACAATGACCGTTTTGATGGCCACAGGTAATGTATCAGCCACGCCAAAAAACTTCCTGGATTCCGTAAGAACCATTACCGCGACAATAGCCATTGAGATGGGAGAAGTTCCGTACCAGACTACCCACTATTTTGCCTTGTTCGCCATTGCAATTGTTCTTTTCGGAATAACCCTCATTATTAACCTCTTAGGGGAATATTTTGCCAACAGATTAAGAAAATACCAGGCATGAAATATAAGCTCACATCGTTTTTGAATTACCTTTTATTACTTGGCAGTACTTTAATGGTATGCCTGTTTCTGGGTGTCATTCTATGGGATATTTTCAGTAAAGGGGCACCAGCAATCTCTTGGGCTTTTATTTTTGAATATCCTTCAGAAGGCATGACGAAAGGAGGAATTTTACCGGCAATTATTGGCACGGTAGTTCTTACTTTTATTACTACGCTTTTTGCTGTTCCATTTGGCATTACCTGTGCGATTTACCTGAACGAGTATGCAAAACCCGGTATTCTTACAAATATTATACGCGCTTCAATCAGGAATCTGGCAGGTATTCCATCCATAATTTATGGTTTATTTGGTTTGGCTTTGTTTGTGCAGGCTCTAAATCTGGGAACATCAGTTCTCTCTGCAGGCCTTACGCTTGGTTTACTTTCTTTGCCCTATATTATTACAACCGCCGAGGAATCGCTCAAAACTGTTCCAAACAGTATGCGCGAGGCGACCTTAGCTTTAGGCGCTACTCAATTTGAAACCATTAGAGATGTAGTGCTTCCTAAAGCACTTCCGGGAATACTTACGGGTATTATCCTCACTATTTCAAGAGCTGCAGGTGAAACCGCCCCTATTTTATTCACAGGAGTCGCCTTTTATATCAATGGTATTTCAACAGCTTTAAATCAGGAGTTTATGGCTTTGCCTTACCATCTTTATATGTTATCAACACAGCACAATGCTATTGAGCAGGTAAGACCACTGGCCTACGCCACTGCAGTTGTATTGATTAGTCTTGTATTTATGCTCAACCTTGTAGTTTTCGTAATAAGATTCAGAAACCGAACCCGGGATTAAAATAACAATGAATAAAGCAAAACTATCTTGTCAGAATCTGAATTTATATTTTGGCAAAAAGCAAGTACTTAAAAATATTTCCATCGAAATACCTGCGAACGAAGTCGTTTCCCTAATAGGGCCATCAGGTTGCGGCAAATCGAGTTTATTACGTTGCTTTAACAGGATGCATGATCTTACAAATGATGCCAGAATAGAGGGGAAATTATTTCTGGATAATCTGGATATTTATGACCCTAGGGAATCGGTTACTGAAATACGTAAACGGATAGGAATGGTATTTCAGAAACCCAATCCGCTTCCAAAAAGCATCTATGACAATCTGGCCTATGCGCTGAATATACATAATTTTCCTAAACGGGAAATCCCTGAAATGGTTGAAAATGCTTTGAAGGAAAGTTATTTATGGGATGAAGTAAAAGATGAACTCAAAAAACCTGCGGTAAAATTATCAGGTGGCCAACAACAGAGGCTTTGCATTGCCCGTGCCGTTGTACTTCGACCGGAAGTTATATTGATGGACGAACCCTGCTCTGCCCTTGACCCTATCAGTACGGGTAAAATAGAAGAATTGATAATCAAATTAAAAAAACAATATACAATTGTGATTGTCACCCATAATATGCAACAGGCCCAACGGATTTCAGACAAGGTAGCCTTTATGTATCTGGGTGAATTAGTGGAATACGATACCTGTGATAATATATTCAAGAAGCCAAAACAGGAGCTTACGAAAAATTATATCAGCGGCAGTTTCGGCTGATTATCAGAACTCCATACTGTTATTCAAGATTCGCACTTACCTGAAATTCACGCCAATCTTCAGACTATACTTATCCATGTGGTAAGAAAAAGTATTTTTGCTTGATTGCCGGGCATTGAGGGCATAAGCGTATGCAGCCTCAATCCACATGGTCTGGCGGTGGTTCACCTGTCTGGCAAAACGATAACCAGTGTAAATATCAAAGACAGGTTTTTCTGTAAAGCTACTGCCTGCCTTAAAGCCAAGAATGAAATCCTGTAGCGGTCTTACTTTATACATCAGGTCGTTTTGTATTTCTAATACCTGCCATTTTTTAGATTCTGCCTGCGTACTTTCTACATTCACATATTCAAAAGTATTATTATTCAACCGTATCGGCATTTGTGTTCGGCTAATCAGGTTATACTTAAAATTAGATTGTGCAGAGAAATAGCTTAAGCCCACCCGATAGCTAAATCGCCTGAATTTGAGTGGATATACTGCTCCTGCCTGAACAGCCCAACCGAGTCTACCGCCCTTATTGGCGCCATTAAACTCGTTGATAATGGCATTAGAAAACACCCGATAATAATTCAAAGAAGGTGTCAGCGAAATATAGACTTCGCTTGGTGTTTTGAAAAACCTCTCTTTTTTCTCTTCCGGATTATACGCCGCTTCATAGCTAATATTCGTGTTCAACGGAATCTCATTAACCAGATTTGCCTCATGCCCTGATAAATAATCAGGCGCAGATATTCTTTCAGGACCTTCTTTTTCAGTCACGGCAATTATCCGGTTATTCTTTTCTTTTTCAATCGTTTGGCTGCTTATAGCCTCATCTTCGGTTGCTAAGGCCGATTCCTGAACATCTTGCATTACTTCCTTATGGCTTTTATCCTTATTTCCAGGGCTTGTTTTTGGAGTAATTAATTCAGAAGATTTTATAATAGAAATCGGATCAACAAACACCCTATTCTCAGACTTCTTAGCTATTTTATTCCAGCTACCTACTTTCTCCCTCTTAATTGCATCCTCCGTAACCACTATTTTGTTGTTTTTGGCTTCTCTATCAGCCATTAACTCCATTGGCTCATCTTTACTTAGCTGATTGCTTTCATTCGCTTCCTTTACTGTTTTTGCATCATTTTTATCAACTAATTTTTTTACCTCGCCTTCGCTTTTCCGGCTATTATCTTTTGCACCAATCACATCAGTCTTTTCTCCGGTATTAATTGACTGATAAGCCACATATCCTACCAATGAAAACAGCAATAGCGCTGCTGCCAGACCCCATCGCCAGAGTCTATGGTTTGGTGTCATAACAGGCGGAAGACTTGCCTCTATATCTTCACAGAGACTATCGTCCGGCATTTTATCAAAGTCATTTATATGACCCTGAAAAAGTTCTTCTATTTTATCTTCAGGCTTGTTCATAGCTCTTGTACATGAGTCATTTTTACCGAATCTATCCTACTATAACCCTTTTTTTTTAATTTTTCCTGTATATACTTTTTCGCAAAAAACAATTGAGATTTCGAAGTCCCCTCTGCAATCTGTAGCTGTGCTGCAATTTCGGGGTGTGTATAACCTTCCATTACATACATATTAAATACTATCCTTGCCCCATTAGGTAATTCTGACAAAACACTGCTTAGTGTTTCCAGCAATTCCTTATTATTGAGCTGCATTAAAATGTCGTCATTATTGTCAAATGACATCAACATTTCAT
>CALRLS020000074.1:0-14784 GCA_943368815.1 Cyanobium sp. NIES-981 | reverse complement strand
TAGATAATATGGCAAGAGAAGAGTATTGGGCCAATGTCCGTACAGGTTATACCGCCAATGAAGAACACAGACATCATTTCGAAAACGATAAACAAAATCCATATCTTGAAAAACGTAGTTTTGACTGGATCCGCGGTTACCATGTAGGTGGTCGCTCCCTGATGTGGGGTCGTCAAAGCTACCGTTGGAACGAAAAAGATTTTACAGCGAACCTGGAAGACGGACACGGCATCGACTGGCCTATCCGTTATAAAGATTTAGCACCATGGTATGGCTATGTAGAGACTTTTATTGGGGTAAGTGGTTATAAGGAAGGGCTTGATGTATTGCCGGACGGTAATTTTCAGCCGGGCATGGAAATGAACTGTGTTGAGAAAGAAGTGAAAAACTCAATCCAGAAAAAATTCAATGGCCGTCATGTAACCATTGGTCGTACTGCCCATTTAACGGCTCCTACACAAATACAAACAGAGTTGGGCCGTGCTTCGTGCCAATACCAGAATGCCTGTATGCGTGGTTGCCAGTTTGGTGCTTATTTCAGTACACAATCGGCTACTTTACCTGCAGCGAATAAAACAGGGAATCTGACCTTAATGGCAGATAAAATAGTATATGAAGTAATTTTTGATGATGAGAAAGGCAAGGCAGTTGGTGTAAAAACCATTGACCAGAATACCAATGAACAATTGGATTTCTATTCAAAAGTTATCTTCCTGAATGCCTCAGCTATTAACTCAGCCTGGATATTGATGCAGTCGAAATCTAAAACTCATCCGAATGGCTTAGGTAATGAATCTGACCAGTTAGGCAGAAATATCATGGACCACCACCTGGGTGTAGGTGCTTCAGGTACGTTTGAGGGCATGGAAGATATGTATTATTATGGCCGACGTGCCAACGGTGTTTATATCCCACGCTTTGCAAACTGGGGAAGCGATAAAAAAAGAGACTTTGTAAGAGGTTTTGGCTATCAGGGCGGTGCAAGCCGGGAAGGCTGGGGTAGAGGGAATTACAAGGATGGTTTTGGAGCTGAGTTTAAAGAGGCTATCACTCAACCCGGCCAATGGACATTTGGTATAGGGGGTTTTGGTGAAACTGTACCTGACGAAAGTAATCGTTTTACACTTTCGGGTCAGAAAGATAAATGGGGTTTGCCTGTGGTTGAATTTGATGCTGCCTGGGGTGAAAATGCCTTGAAAATGCGGATTGCCATGATGAACGAAGCCGCAGAAATGCTTGAAGCAGCGGGGCTTAAAAATATCAATGCCTATAACAACATGGCTCCTAACCCTGGTATCGGTATTCATGAAATGGGTACAGCCCGTATGGGTAGAGATAAGAAAACATCGGTATTGAATGCTAACAATCAGGTTTGGGGAGCTCCAAACGTGTTTGTAACTGATGGCGCTGCCATGGTTTCTGCTTCTTGTGTTAATCCTTCTCTGACTTATATGGCATTAACTGCACGAGCGGCAGATTTTGCAGTGAAAGAATTGAAGAAAATGAATTTATAGTCTTTAAGTTTAAGATTTGACGGTTCGCTGTTACGGAAATCGTAATACATAAACGAAAATGGCTAAGAAAATCAATTCTTAGCCATTTTCGTTTTATAATTTATTGAGTTTCATTAATACATCATTCAGCTCCTGTTCACTTATTTCCCCGGTGCCACTCCAGGTTCGTCTTCCCTTTTTGATAATGACATAAGTAGGGTTTTCTTCTACTTTAAAAACCGAAGCGATAATATCGTTTTTTTCTGAATCTACTTTCAGAAGTTTTATCTGCTTGTTTTCGTTGGCAATTTTATTGAGTACCGGAGCTGTTTTTTTACAAACCTCGCACCAATCTGTATAAAAACTAATCAGTACAATATCGTTTGCTTTCACTATATCATCCAGATTCTCCAGGGTCAGGGCGGCAATCGGCCTCGTATTTGGATTACTCGACACATAAGGTTTGCTTGAGACTGTCCATTGAGCAAAGCCACCATTGAGGTCATATACTTCTTTAAAACCCATAGTTCTCAGAAAACTAGCGGCATCAGCACTGCGTTTACCTGAAAAACAATATAAAAAGACCGGCCTGGTTTTGTCTAATTTCTTTTTGGCCGCATCTTCAAAGTCATCATCAGTGAAATTAATATTTGCTGCGCGTTTGATATGCCCGATAGCAAACTCTGAGGGGGTGCGTATATCTACCAATTGAGCATTTTCTGCTTTTGCTTTAAGTTTGGCATCAAAATCATTGACAGATAATAGAAAGGCATCTTTGGTTTGTGCGTTCACACAAAGGCTGACTACCGTAAAGAGTATAGATAACAGGAATTTCATTGGGACAATCAGTGACTAAGTAGAGATAAAATTTTATATTGAATCAGCCGTAACTGTTTACAGCTAAATTCAGTAACGAATTTATGTTTTAATTATTGAATGGAGCAGAGCTTATAAACAGGATAATGCTGATTATTTATTGACACTATGCGAAAACAAACTATCTGATGCAGACAATCGGCTTTCGAAATCAATTTCATCAAAAACCAGATCGTCAGGGATTTTATCTTCTGCGCTATGGTTTACAATCATATTATAGTGAGAGAAACTATCAAGTGGGACTGATAAGCGATACACTACTTTAGTATCCAGATTTTTATTTTCCATTTTCCAGATGGCCAGATTCGTTTTTTCATTAAGAATTCTTATAGAGAATTTTACTCCCTGAAAACAATCTATTACAATTAAATTATTCGATTTTTGTACAGATTTGATAAAATATGTATCCGGCCCAAGACCTTTACTGACAAGAACAGTGGAGTCGGTGAGTGTAAAATAATAATGATTTTTTAAAACTTTCGGGCAGAATATATATGGAGTACCGTTGAGTTCCTGTGCTTCAAACCATTTTTTGGGCATCTGACTCAACAGAGGGTCGTTCTTGAATGACCACAATTCTTTTATTTTCTTGGATGCCTTAAAATCTCTGCACGCACGCTGAATGAGTGACTCATGATAATCATCAAAAGCCATTCTCTCTATCAGGTTTTTAGAGAAAACAGAATTGCTTGTTGTATCAATAAATACACCGTATCTTTTCTTAATCATCTTATCCGGATTATCAGGATAGATGGTGATAGTCTGATTATAAAAGCTACGATAAACAGTTTCAGAGAGACCTTGCGGGTGTTGTGCAAAAAGGTTAATGACAAAAAGGCACAGTAATCCACTAATAGTGATTGTTTTCATACTAATAACAGTACAGATTCATCTGTTTTGTTATTAAATGACTCAAAAATCGTGCTAAAAAAAGTTTTTTCAGGGAAATATAAATAGATTAGCCTATATCGTTGTAAATCAGTTGTTTAAGCATTTGCCTCAGCGTGGGAAATACCTTTGGAATAATTATTGTCATACCGCCTAATCATTTTTGCTGAGGCTATGTTCGGCTTAAATAATTATTGTTTTGTGGGATAGGCATTATCTATAAATCAAAAAAAAGCATAATAAACTGACACCTTTTCTATTTTGTGCATCATAGCATAAAGAAGAACTATATATGACCGAACCGACGCAGAATTTCTGGGAAACTACTTATAGGCAAAACATTGGGAAAATGATTGGCATTTGCTATCGCTATGTACGTAACAGACAAATTGCTGAAGATTTGGCGCATGATGCTTTTCTTATTGCCATTGATAGATTCTCCGATTTCAAGGGTGAAGGGCATTTTGATGCATGGCTGAGGCGGATAGTGGTAAACGGTGCTTTGCAGTATTTAAGAGAGCAAAAGAAAAAGGAATACCACAATGAATGGATACAATACGAAAATGAAACTATGGCCTCAAATGAAGAAGCATACACGATGGATTTTACGGAAGAAGAACTTTTAGAAGCCATCACGCTATTACCCGAACATCATAAAATGGTATTCAATCTTTTTGTTATCGATAAATTCAGCCATGCTGAGATAGCTCAGGAATTGGGTATAAGTGAAGGTACCTCTAAGTCGCATCTGGCCAGAGCAAGAAAGAAAATCAGGACGATACTTCTGGAGAAAAAAGAAAATAAACGAACTATATTCTCTTTCCTTTTGCCAATAAATATATGGGGTATTGATAAAACTTATAAAAAGGCCTTCTATGATTTTGAAATACAACCAACTAGTTTAATGAAGTTTGATGCCCCGGCATCTCATTCCATTGCTCTTCCGAAATTCAATCCTTATCCAATAATCTCAAAGAGTTTTATCGAATCAGGTATCGCTTTAAGTAGTGTTGCCATCAGTTTATTTATAGTAGTAATTTTCTGGGAACAAGCGCCAAAGTCTGATCAGAATAAAGGTTTATCTGGTAATGTTAAAGCAGATGCATTGATAACCGAATCGAAAGTAATTACTCAGGACACGTCAAGTGTTTTTCGAAATATAAATTCTGATAAAACAAATATTCTCAAAAATATTGACTCGGCAAGTGCCACCATTGCTGATAATTCCATCATAGCTGATGAAAACAATTTAAACAACTCAGATATGAAAAGGTTAAACACAGTAGGAGCATTATTATTGGCAGGAGCCAGTATGGGCTTTGATTCTTCAAAAAGTCACGAACTTAAAATTCCGTCAGGTTTGAAATTGCCTGAGGTACAGTTTCAGGAGAAAAAAGATGATTCTACAGTAAAAAGAAAAGAAGGCGAGGGGACTTTCAATGCATCTAAAATATCCTGGTCATCTAAAAATCATCAGGTTTATATGAAAGGTATCGGTATGAAAGGAAAGTTTGGGGAAAATAAATTCAATGCTACAGGTACTGTTACATTTCTTGGTGAAGTATACTACTTATTGCTTGATGGCGAAGAAGTTCCGTTAGATAAAGATATAAAACTTTCGGATGGAGACTATTCTGTAAAAGCATTAAGTATCCGGGAGTCTATTCAAAAATACGGTGACAAAGGGAAAAACGGCGCTGTTGAATTAGCTAAACTTTGATACATGATAGTGCCCTTGTGACAAGATTGGAGTAAATATAAAGAATTGGAGGCCTGGAATAGAAATTCACCATGGAAAACCTCAAAGTGTGTAAAGGTAGAGACAAGGCATTGCCTTGTCTCTACCCTATCTTACTATTTTTAATTTAATACACAAACTCTCCAAACTCGCTCTTAATAGTCACTTGTTTGGTGGCAAACGACTCTACTCTGCCAATAATCTGTGCATCAATATTAAATGATTGAGCTATTTCGATAATACCTTGGGCGTATTGTGCCGGAAGATAAACTTCTAAACGGTGCCCCATATTGAACACCTTATACATCTCCTGCCAACTCGTGCCACTCTGCTCATGAATTAACTTAAACAAAGGAGGGATTGGGAAAAGGTTATCTTTAACAACGTGGAGTTTATCAATAAAATGCAAAACCTTGGTTTGTGCACCACCACTGCAATGCACCATACCATGAATATACGGGCGAAGCTCATCTAAAAAGACTTTAGCTACCGGGGCATAGGTGCGGGTAGGGGATAAAATCAGTTTGCCGACATCCGGTAGCATATCCAGGGTTTCTTTATCAAGTATGGCATTATAAGCTTCGGTGGCTGTTGCATCAGTCAATGATTTCTGACCGCTATACACCAAGGAGAAATCAATATCTCCGTCAAAACTTTCAGGGTATTTCTCTGCATAGATTTTATCCAGTACATCATGCCGGGCAGATGTCAGGCCATTGCTACCCATACCACCATTATATTGGTTTTCATAAGTGGCTTGCCCGTAAGATGCCAGACCTACAATTACATCACCAGCTTCTATCCGGTCGTTAGAAATCACATCGGCTCTTTTCATACGGGCAATGAGCGTACTGTTTACGGCAATGGTTCTAACCAAATCGCCAACATCAGCAGTTTCTCCACCGGTACTGTATATCTCAATTCCATGGCTACGGAGCATCTCCAAGCACTCTTCTGTACCATTAATAATTTCAGCAATTACCTCTCCCGGAATCTTGTTTTTATTTCTGTCAATACTTGATGATATAAGCATAGGCCCTACAGAACCCACACATAGCAGGTCATCAGTATTCATGACGATAGAGTCCTGTGCAATACCTCTCCAGACCGATAAGTCTCCTGTTTCTTTCCAATATAGGTAAGCGAGAGAAGTTTTTGTGCCTGCGCCGTCGGCATGCATGATGTTACAATAGTCTGCATCTCCACCCAGGGTATCAGGTGAAATTTTGCAGAAAGCTTTCGGGAATAAACCTTTGTCAAGCTTTTCAATGGCTTTATGAACATCTTCTTTAGCGGCAGAAACGCCACGCTGCATATAACGGTCGGTACTCATCAACTAATTGGTTTTTGGTGCAAAGGTAAGAAAAATGTCCCATGCTTGATTAAATAAATTGAGCCTTTCATCTATTTCACCCGCTTCCGTTTTTCTAAATCAAATTTCTCTCCTTTTTCTAAGAGCAGAAACTTCATTTCATTGCGATTCTTTTGTGCTTCAAAAATCATCACCCGGCTTTCGCCCATTACCTCTGCTATACGGTTGCCTTCTACATAAAGGGCAGTATTTTCATCAATACCTACACCCAATAATTCAGGGTTTTGAAATATTAAGCCAATCAGGCGGTTTTGTCTCTGGCGTTTAATAAAATGCTGATCAACAATGATATTGGTTAATAAACCCAATCCTTTTTTTATCTCTACTTTCGAACCGTCAATTACTTTAAAGTCTCCTTCTCCGGTAATCATTTTCTGGCTCATGATGGCTGTTCCGGCACTGGTTCCGGCAAATACGGTCTTGCTTTTATATTTTGCCTGCAAAGCATTGAATAATTCCTCATCCTGCAAAACTGCCATGATTCTGGTCTGGTCTCCCCCACAAAAAAATACCCCCGTGGCCGATTTTAACTGATTCAGAAAAGTGGCCTTTGTTTCCGCATTAAGTGGAGCTAAAGAAGCTTTTTCAACCTTAATCTTTGAAAGCGCAATAACGTCTTTATTAAATGCCTCAAAACTTTCATCCTGTACACCGCTTGCCCAGGGTATTACCAGAATCTTACCGCTTTCTGCACCGCTTAATTCTATAAATTTGGTCATTACATCAGGTGTACGTTTACCGCCACCTATCATAATTAAACGCTCCTGCGCCATTAATGAAGTACTTAATAGAAGGGAGTAAAGAAAGATTAATCGTAGCATTATAGTTTTATTAAGATTGTCTCTATATTTGAACAAGGTACACATCGACCCTTTTATTTATTCAATTCACTTATTTTTAATAAGTACAACAGAAAATACAAATCTATGAAAAAATACCTTTTCATTCTTTCTATCTGTCTGGCAGCCTGCGAAAATAAAACCGAAACTCAAGACTGGCAACTCATACCTTTCGTAAAACAGGATGCAGACAATCCCGTTTTATTACCGAATGATACCACCACCTTTGATGACCCCATTTTAAAAAGAAGCATTAACTGGGAGGCAAAAGATGTCTATAACCCATCGGCAGTTGTAAAAGACGGAAAAGTGTTTTTGTTGTATCGGGCAGAAGATACCTTGAAAGTTGTAGACGGTACTTCTCGCCTGGGTTTGGCTGTAAGCAACGACGGTATTCATTTTACCCGTCAGTCTAAGCCTGTATTTTATCCTTCTGAAGATTTTATGAAAAAATATGAATATCCGGGAGGATGCGAAGACCCACGTTTGGTGGAAGCGCCTAATGGTGGATATATATTGACCTATACTGCCTATGATGGAAAAACTGCCCGCCTATGCGTAGCATCATCGCCCGATTTGCAAACCTGGAAAAAAGAAGGGCTGGCCTTTAAAGCTGCTAAGTATGAAAGCCTCTGGTCAAAATCAGGAGCGATTATTTGTGAGAAAGTAAACGAGAAATTTATAGCCAAAAAAATCAATGGCAAATACTGGATGTATTTTGGTGATACTAATCTTTTTCTGGCGAGTTCGGATAATCTGACAGACTGGACGATTCTGGAGGATGAAACCGGAAAACCTAAGCCGATTGTAAAGCCGAGAGACAATAATTTTGATAGCTGGCTGGTAGAATCAGGCCCGGCAGCTTTTATAACCGATAAAGGAATACTACTTATATATAATAGTGCCAATAAGGGTTTTCAGAATAAATCAACTGAAACTAAAAATGCCTATAGAGCCGGGCAGGTCTTATTGGATAAAAACGATCCGACCAAAATCATTGACCGCTCAAAAACATTTTTCTTTGAGCCTGACAAACCTTATGAATTGACCGGACAGGTAAATAATGTGGTTTTTGTAGAAGGTCTGGTAAGTTTTAAAGAGCGTTGGTTTTTGTATTATGGCACAGCAGATTCTAAAATTGCTGTAGCTGTTAGTAATAAGAAATGATTATACTCTATACCTAATTATATATAAGGGGTAATTTCTGTTCCGAAATTACCCCTTAACAGTATCCAACTATTTTGTCTAGACTATTATTCCTGACTCCCCCAATTTAATAATTTCTCGAAGGCAGTATCAATTTTTTCAAACCCAAACCCTTTAATTGCGTCGCTCATCATACTTACAATCTCACCATTGCATAGGTTTCCGATACTTCCTTCTAATGTATGATTCAATGCTCTTGGCGCTTCATAAGTACCTCCGAAAATCTCATCTTTCACCTGTAAATAAGCATCTCTGAAAGGCAATCCCTGCATCACCAGTTCATTCACTCTTTCGACCGAGAAAATCGGGTCATATTTTGTATCTGTCAGTAAATCGGGTTTTACCTGAATATTAGGAAGCATTAACGCTGTAATATCCAGACACTCTATTATCTGGTCGAATGCAGGCATCAGGATTTCTTTCAGAATCTGCATATCTCTATGGTAACCACTTGGCAGGTTACTTGTCACAAAAGCTAATTCAGTAGGCAAGCCTTTTAAACGATTGGTTTTGGCTCTTAACAATTCAGCTACATCCGGATTCTTTTTATGGGGCATAATGCTGCTACCCGTTGTAAAATCGTCAGGTAAAGTCAGAAAGCCGAAGT
The DNA here is from genome assembly GCA_943368815.1 of Cyanobium sp. NIES-981. Taxonomy (GTDB): domain Bacteria; phylum Bacteroidota; class Bacteroidia; order Cytophagales; family Spirosomataceae; genus Emticicia. The sequence goes on along the minus strand of CALRLS020000074.1, from coordinate 5,765 downwards.
TCTGCGAATTATATAAACAAATATCCATCGCCATCCTTGAGAGGGTAGTGGCCAGTGAAGTCAATGCTGATAGCACCACAAATTCAGTTTTACCACGTGTCATCTGGGCATATACGACATTATAATTAAGGTCGTCGAAACCTAATAGTTCGGTGGTCAGTGTTCTGTTCAGAGGGAACGAACTGCCATAGCCTGCGCCTGAACCCAAAGGGTTTTTATTGACCACCTTATAGGCACCCTGTAATACATTTACATCATCTACCAGACTTTCGGCATAAGCGCCGAACCATAGGCCGAACGACGAAGGCATAGCAATCTGCAAATGGGTATAACCCGGCAGCAAATCATCCTTATGTGCTTCGCTCTGCTCAATTAAATGCTGAAACACCAATTCAATTTTATGCACGATTATTCTTAGCTGATGGCGCATAAATAATTTCAAATCTACCAGCACCTGATCATTGCGTGAGCGGCCACTATGGATTTTTTTACCAGTATCGCCTAATGCCTGAGTAAGCAACCATTCTACCTGAGAGTGTACATCTTCGATATTTTTCTCAATCAAAAACTTGCCGTTTATAATATCATTGTGTATCTTTCGGCACTCTAATAAAACATTCATTAACTCATCGGCTTTTAGCAAGCCAATTGATTCTAACATGATGGCGTGTGCCATGGAGCCGAGTACATCAAACTCTGCCAGGTACAAATCCATCTCACGGTCGTTACCAACCGTAAAGTTTTCAATAATATTATTTTCCTGAGTATTTTTACTGCTTTCCTTTTGCCAGAGTTTCACCGTATTTGTATTTGATTTGAACACAAATATAAAGATGAAAAACGCTGGAAATGAAGATTTTTATGAGGTTTTTAAAGAATGCACATCCAGCCAATGTTTTTAGCACGATTTTTGCACTCTTTATACGACAATTACTGTGTAAACTCTCATGTAGTCTGTTAATATTGAGTGAATAGAAGCTATTTTGAGGAGTTTTTATGCAGCGAAGAAATAAAATTAGTAGAGGAGTGTTTTGGCACGGATTTAGTGAAATCCGACATTATGTCATCGCAAATATTATGCCATACATGGCAATTCCCTGCTGGTTTTTTTTAAATGACAAAAAGTAAAGAATAATAATTGCTTGAGTGAGCCTGCCTTTGTGACGTAGTCTGATTATTATTGTTTTAATTACAACAAGAGTAAAGAATACCTATATTTATATTAGTTGAATTCCAGATACATTTTTACTATTGAGTGAACCTTTACAATTTTGCACGATGAAGAAACTTATACCTTTATTGGTAGATGAATGCTATACATCTGTTTCTTCTTTTTTACATTTATCAATTTCATCTTTTACAAAGATTGAAACTGCTTTGGTTTCAGTTAAGTTGATTTTGTCAGGTAATCGTGTCCTTACTGCTAAAGTTTCTTCACAATTTGCTCTCCCGGCCCTTTGTACTCTTAGTAATATCCCAATGGAAATTCAATTAAGGAATATCAAATGATTCTCTTTAAAAGAGCAGTTGAACCTGCTTTAGTGAATTTGCAATTTATGTGACCATATATTATGGCAAATTTTTGAGATATATTATTAATATGAAGTTAAAACCTTTATCACTTCACATCATGCAATTGCTTATTACCACAACCATGGTACTGGCTTTTGTTGTTGTGTATGCAGACGATAGAAGTCAAACTGTTCAGGAAAAATCAGAAAAAGGTGTTTTAAGTGCGGAGGTTCCAGTAAAATGGAGCAAGATGACATTGCGAATCATGAAAGACACCAAAGGAGGCTCGCCTACTTATGGGTCTCGTTCATTGGGTTATATGGGATTAACCATGTATGAAAGTGTAGTGCCCGGCAATACTGCTTATAAGTCAATGGCCGGCCAGTTGAATGGTTTAGGTGCATTGCCACAACCGGATAAAAACACCAGATATAACTGGGTACTCTCACTAAATGCCGGTCAGGCATATATTCTTAAGCAGTTATATGAACAAACCTCTGCTGCCAACAAAGCAAGCATCGATTCTTTAGAAAGGGCTATTTACAAATCAGAATCAAATAAAGAAATTGCCGAACGTTCTGCAAAATACGGTCAGGAAATCGCCAGAGCTATTTTTGAATGGTCAAAAATAGATGGTGGCTATCAGGGTTACAAGCGTAACTTTGATAGCACTTATGCATTACCGACCGGCAAAGGGGCATGGCAGTCACCACCAAAGGGACAGTCTCCTATAGCATTACCTTTACATCCTTACTGGGGTAAGAACCGTACTTTTGTTTCGGCCAACGGACAATTGGAAATTCCTAAAAGAATACCATATAGCCACAAAAAAGATTCTGATTATTATAATCAGATGTATGAAGTGTACAAAATGAGAAGTACATTGACTCAGGAGCAAAAAGAAATAGCCAACTGGTGGGGCGATGACCCCTCTGAGACTTTCTCACCTCCGGGGCATTCTTATAATCTGGCTACTATTACTATTGTTACTGCAAAAGCAGATTTTTTCAAAGCTACGCAGACTTATGCAAGAGTAGGTATGGCCGTAGCTGATGCTTTTATAAACTGCTGGAAATGCAAATACTACTACCATGGACAAAGACCCTGGTATTTTATTTTTTTTAACATCACCACACTTTGGGATCTTTACTGGCCTGAACCTCCTTTCCCTGCTTTTTATTCAGGACATGCAGCACAGGCAGCTGCAACAGCAACAGTATTGGCCAATATATATGGTAACCGTTTCCAATTAACTGATGATTCGCATGTGGGCAGAGAAATGGATACCGAACGTGTGGTAGAATATAAAGCCAGAAAATTCAATTCGTTCTGGCAGGTAGCAGTAGAAACAGCCGACGCCCGATTATATGGTGGGATTCATACCTGCCATGACAACGAGGTAGGTTTAGGTGAGGGGACTAAAATTGGTAACAATATCAATGCCTTGTCCTGGAAAATTTAGTTTTTTGAGTGAATAAATGTGACCATTACGGGTCTTTTTATATTATATAACTATTGAGTGTAAAAATTAATACCATGAGAAATTCTACATCCTGGTCTACAGGTGTTGGCAAAACTTTCATCGCTGGAAAGACTGTGCTTAATGCTTTATTCCACTTATTATTACCTGAAAAGCTGAAAGGTCTGATTAATCAGCCTGTATTCGCTCCGATAGCAGACAAAGATTCTCAGCCTCGAAAAACTCAGATATCCGGTATGGTAGCGGGGAAATACATTGCGGCTTTCATGGCTGTATTATTCTCATGGCTTAATGTCTCCACAACAAATGCCCAGAATGCTCCGCTCAACTGTGATAAGTATTATATGCTGGTTGGCGAACTGATGTATAATAATGGTTCCAACACTCCGCGCACAGATGTGTATCAGTTTGGAGCCAATAGCGCTATTACCAGTTGTAAATTTGAAGCCGGAGGCGGTGGAGAAGGTATGTGTGTTGACCCTACCAAAAACATAGCCTATATTGCAACCTGCTGTGACCAGGGAGAGGTTCGTATTTATAACTATAATACTGCGTCGTTTGAAACTCCTATAAAACTTACAGGTGAAGATTTATTAGATGTTACACTCTCATCTGATTATGCTTACCTATATGTAACTACCTATAATAAGGTTTATAGAATCAGTACTTCAACAAGAACTGTAGCATCTTCTTTTTCTAAAACCAATGCAGACAACTCATCAGCGAAAGAATTCTGGGGTATAGCTGTTCGTCCAAGTTCAGGCAAAGTGTTCTTTACTACCAACTGGCAATTTGGTAACGGAACAAGTACTATTGAAATGTTAAATGCTGACCTCTCGGGCACAAGCACCAGAATAGCCACTGCTCCTTCAAGTTTTTATTACAGAGGAATTACATTTGATACCAATAGCAATGTCTGGGCGGTATTAGCTAATGACAATAACCAGGCTGACCGTTTAGTAAAATATACTTTAAATACTAATGGAACTGTAGCCAGCACAACTACCTACTATTTCAAAGCACCAAGTGTTCATGATGGTAATGCAAGCCAGGGAGATGTTAACCCATTCGACATAGCTTTTGGCCCCGAAGGAGACATTTTCGTGACTACTTTTGCAGGCGACTGTGTTACCAAGATTGATTTTAGTTCTTTAAGTGCAAACACCTCTAACGGTTTTTCGACTTATATACAATATCAGGCTGGTGTATCGGGTAAGTCAATTACATTTGTTTGTGGTAACTTCAAATGTATCTGTAATGCGCCTGTTATTAATCTCGATGATTTAGTTATCAGTGGCGGTACCTGTAATGGTGGAACAGCTAAAAACAATGGATATGTTACCATTACCGGTTTAACTTATAGCTCTTCTTCTCCGATAAAAGCAGATATTAACCAAGGCTCAACTTATGGAACCACACCTATTTACGGTGCCGGCTCAAACGAGGTACTTAGCTCAGGTCAGTCAATGCTTACTTTTACAGGTTTAAAACCAAGTACCCAATATACAATCCGTGTATGGAATGGAAAAGATGCCTGTTTTACTGATATTACATTTACAACACCATCATCCAATTGTTGTACCAATTGTATTTCTAACAATTTTGTTACTAATGGCGATTTTGCATCAGGTAATACAAATGGTTGGACAAAGAACCCTTCTACTATTGATTTTAATGTTAGTGGTGGCTATTCGATTTTAAATATTTATGATGCTACCGGAGATAAATATGTTTATCAGGATATCACAGATGGTATAGTGGCAGGTAAAGAATACACTTTGTATGGTGATGCTGCTACGCACAACAAACCAGGGAAGACTGCGCAAATGTATCTGGAGTTTTATAATGGTAGTACACTGGTTGGCACATCTTCCAAATTTACAGTAGTTAATAATGTTGACGATACCGGATTATTACCATTTAATATTACTTATACGGCACCTGCCAATACTTCAAAAATAAGAGTGATAGGTTATTGTAACGGAACCGCTTTAAAATTTGATAATATTGTATTAAGCAGATGCTATGACCCTATTGCACTTACCTTATCATCAAAAGCAGACCCTGCATGTAGTGCGGCTGATGGAGCAATAACGGTAACTGCCAGTGGTGGAAGCGGAGAGTATCAATATAGTAAAAACAATACCGATTGGCAGGACTCAAATGTATTTACTGGTTTAGCCGAAGGTACCTATACTATATATGTAAAAGACTTGAATACATCTTCAAGCGCATGTAAGAAAAATATTCAGGTTACATTGACATGTACACCTTGTGTGTGTATTTCTAATAACCTTGTTACAAATAGCGGCTTTGATACTAACCTGGATAACTGGAGCCCACAGAATGGTGCCTTTGAGCGTTCTACCAACTCGAACAACGGTGGCTTTGCGATTTTGAATAATGGTGATGCTACTGGTGATTACAAAGTTTATCAGGTAATCAGTAATGGAGTGATATCAGGTAAAACCTATACGCTTAATGCCTTAGCCGCTACACATAGCAAGTCTGCTCCGGCCATTGCGCAAATCTGGTTTGAATTTTTAGACGCTGGTGGTACTGTTATAGGTACTTCTACAAAAGCCACTATTACCAATACATATAATGGAAGCTCTTTAGTAGCTATTTCTCCTATATCTATGGTAGCCCCTGCTAATACCGATAAAATCAGATTTGTAGGGTATTGTAATGGAAGAGCATTGAAATATGACAATGTTAAAATTACTACTTGTTATGATGAAATAGATGGATCATTAGTAAAGGTAGATCCAAT
>CALRLS020000073.1:0-15004 GCA_943368815.1 Cyanobium sp. NIES-981 | reverse complement strand
AGGCTTTTGGATTAGCCTTAGCCCAGTTCCATGCTTTAACTGCGGCCGCCAGACAGGAATCACCAAGACCTGGTAATTGTTTTTCAAAAGGCTTGAAAATCCTGTTTGCCTGAGCCATCACAGCAGCGAAATCAAGGGCAGCGGTAATGCTTTTCTGTACTACATAACGGGGCTTTGTGGCTTTATCAGGCATTACCATCCCATCAAAAGACGGATTCGTCAGTTTATGATAAACTCCGCCATCATTCGGATCCTGCATGGTCAGCATCCATCTTAAATTCCATAGAGCTTCGTCCAGTAAATCGGGGAGGGCATTCTTGCTCTCGGGGATGTTAATGTCAAAATTTTTGAAATAAGCCGGATGGTCTTCATAGAGTGAAAATAAGGTTCCCATTGTAATACCCGAATTGACAATGTACTTATTATAATCTCCGGCATCATACCATCCTCTTGGAGACGAAATAACAGTATTTTCAGGACGCTCCTTGCTTGCCGCTGAGGGGTGTATTAAGACTCTATCGTCAGGATGCCCGGCACTTCTATGCCATTTTCCTGCATAGCGTTCAGGTAATTCCGTAGTAAGTCTTTGGTAATAAAATCCCTTTAAAGAAGCCTTGGCTGCTTCTCTATGAATATCGTTTTTGATTTCAAAAGGGTAGGAGTATTCCCCACTACCAATTAAAATATAATATTTTCCCGGTTTCTGAAATGCAGAAAAATTAGCAATTTGTGTGGTTTTTTGTGAGATGGCATTGGTTCTTTGCTCGGATAGATGTCCTCTGAATACAACATTCATTTTGTTTTCAGAGAGAATCACAAATGTTGGTTGTTTCTCGCCAATCCAAACAGCCTCTTTGGGAGCATTGGGCTAGAAGCCACGCTGATTAAGCCTGATATTTTCGTTTTGAGCAAAAGCATCCTGCAAAGCGATGATGGCTAATATAAGTAGCAAACTCTTCTTAAGGTTGAATAATAGTCTCATAGTAGTAGATGGTTTAAAAAAATAGCCACACTTACTTTTAATGTATCAGAAAGTGTGGCAGCTATTTTATAACACAAAGCTTCAATGTGCAGGTACTATTTACAAAGAATATACTTATCTCTTAGGCCCAACCGAATCATAAACATTTACTTTTTCCCATAAATGAGAATAGTCTTCAACAAATTTTAAATGTATCGGGTGCGTTTGATAAACTTCTTCCTCTTCCAGATTATCAAAGAAACATAACCATGAAACCGAGTAATCACGGACAATTACACTGCGCGTTGTACTGGCTGGCGTACCAATATGCACCATCCGGATAGTCGGTACTTTTGATAATTTTTCAAGCCCTTCTAATAGTTTTGCTTTATCTGCTTCACTTTTGGGGTTTTTCAGATAAAAATATACATGGTGCACAAATAATTCTTTGGCTGTTTTAGCTTCGGCAGTGCCAACCAGGCTGACAGCGCCTGCCGCAAGAGCGGTATTTTTCACAAAGTTTCTACGTGAGATTCCTTTCATTTGTTTCTTTGATTTAGTGATTTAATCCAATTTTTATCAAAACTCATGCGAATAAAGTAAATAATTGTCAATTTGACAATTATTTACAAGGGCTTCATCGAAAATATTCTATTAAGTTAATAGATTAATCTGTTGCTTGAATTTATTATTGACTGAATAGAGTTTTCTAAATCCGGTGGAGATAATATATTCTGACGCGCCAATTAGTTTTACCTCAATAAGTTTCTTAACCGTTACTTAGTATATTCTCAATCTTCTGGAGTTCATTATGTGTAAAATCCAGATTATGCAGGCATTTTAGTGAATCTTCTAATTGAGAAACACGACTTGCGCCAATCAATACCGATGTAACTCTATAATCTTTCAGCAACCATGCCAGTGCCATTTGCGCCAGAGTCTGATTGCGCTCTATTGCCAGATTATTCAATTGCTGAATTTTAGCAATAACTCCTTCATTTACCTGACTCTCCTGCAAATAACCTGTCGGCTTGGCCGCTCTCGAATCTGCCGGAATCCCTTTCAGGTACTTATCAGTCAATAAACCCTGCGCAAGCGGAGAGAACGGAATACAACCTACACCTTTTTCGCCCAAGACATCCATAAGTCCACCCTCAACCCAGCGCTCAAACATGGAGTATTTCGGTTGGTGTATCAAACATGGCGTACCCAACCGGTTCAGTATTTCAATGGCTTTTGCTGCATCTTCAGCCTGATAGTTTGAGATACCAACATATAGCGCCTTGCCTTGTCTCACAATTAAATCAAGGGCTGCCATGGTTTCTTCCAGAGGGGTATCAGGATCTGGGCGGTGGTGATAGAATATATCCACATAGTCCAGTCCCATTCGTTTCAGGCTTTGGTCAAGGCTTGCTATCAGGTATTTTTTTGAACCCCATTCTCCGTAAGGGCCGGGCCACATCAGATAACCTGCTTTTGAGGAGATAATCAGTTCGTCGCGGTATTGGGCAAAGTCTTTTTTAAGTAATATTCCGAAGTTTTCTTCTGCCGAGCCCGGAGGCGGACCATAATTATTGGCTAAGTCAAAGTGCGTAATGCCATTATCAAAAGCAGTACGAAGTATAGCACGATAGTTTTCGAAGACATCAACACCTCCGAAATTATGCCAGAGCCCGAGTGAAATTACAGGTAATTTAATGCCGCTCTTACCGCATCTGCGATAAATCATTTGTTCGTAACGCTTAGGGTTTGCTATATAGGTCATTATATCTTTTGTTAAAAACTATTCAAATTTCTTTCCGACGGTTAATCCTTTCCAATCATCAGTCCGAAACGGACTGGCTGGTAAACCATCAATATTAAATAAATTGGCATCCTCTGGTGCATCTGCCCAGGCATATCTTACGGCAATGGGTTTTAAACCTTTAGGATGATAAACCACCACTTTATCACCGACTATATCGGCCTTGGCATAGTAAAACGCCTTGTCTTCTCCGGCAATCTCAAAGCCTTTCAGATAACCGAATTTGTCTTTTGCCATTAATCCTTTACCTACATATTTAAAAGAAAGTATCGCCTTGCCATCTTCAAATTTCACAGATTCATACATCGGGCCTGAGTGCAGCACATCCTGCCCGTAATCCAATTTTAAAGCATTCACTGCCAATCGATGCCCTACATCCTGTTTATTGGTCGGGTGAATATCCTTCGGATTTCCTACATCGGTTGATACAGCCATTCCTGTTTTAGGCAGGCTTAGGGTCATGGTCTGTGCTTCTCTCAATTCACCCCAGTTACTCCCCTGATTACTGTTCTGATAATCTCCGTAACTCGATAACTGCACAAAATAAAAAGAAAAATCATCTTTCCATTGCTTACGCCAGTCCTGTATCATCAGCGGAAAACTCTTTCTGTATTGATAGGCTCTTCCTGCATTAGATTCACCCTGATACCACAAAGCTCCTCTGATAGCAAATGGCACTAATGGAGCTATCATAGAATTGTAGATACTTGTACCGAGATTATTGCTTGAATGCACGTACTCATGTGGGTCAGCGAAAGCAGGCAGAATTTTCCATCCATTGGCAAGGCTGATTTTATCTGTTCCGGCACTTACAAATAAATCATTTTCGCCACCCATCAGGCCCAATCCGTACCACGACAGACTCACCATATTACCAAATTTTATCATCAATTGGTTATTGCCTGCTTTCCAGGTATTTGCCGGAATACTGATTTTCCGCACGCCACTCTGAGCGCCTTCGTAGACTAATTTTCCATTGATATATATCTGATTCCGGCTATCCTGAATACCCAGGCCCAGGATTGTCTCTTTGGCTGCCATATCTGCAGGCATATCAATGATACGGGCCATGTAACCATTGCCACGGAACATCCACACACCCTTCCAATCCCACTGGCCCAGGGGACTTCCGGCACTCAACCATTTTGAGAAATCATAATTGGCTTCCAGATATTTCTTTTCATCTTCTACAGTAGGGTTAATACTCTCGCTCCCGAATATAATTTTTCTTGTTTTTTTATCATGAATGGCATCTGCGTCAGCCCAGTTATCAGGTAAACTCTGGCCATAGGCTCTTAATTCATCATCAGTTAGCATGGCTTCTTTACTAATCCAGCCTTCTATCTGCGAACCTCCCCAGGAAGAATGAAGCAAACCAACCGGAATATTGAGTTTCTGATATAATTCACGGGCAAAAAAGAAACCTACTGCGGTGAAATTGCCGACAGTTTCAGGAGAACATATTTTCCAATCGCCTGATTTTAAATCAGCCTGTGGGGTCATGGTTACTTCATGGTCAACAAAGAAATGTCTGATTTGAGGATAATCTGAGTTTTTCTTTTCTTCAATATAATTATTGGACTGTGCTACTCTCCATTCCATATTCGATTGTCCGGAGCATAGCCATACCTCCCCAATCAGAATATCATTCACACTTAGGTTTCCTGATTTGGCAGAAGCCATGAGCTGATGAGGACCGCCTGCTTCCATGGGTGAGAACCGAACTATCCATTTACCTGTGGCATCTGCTTTGGCAGTTTGAGATTGATTAGCTAAAGATACTTTTACACTTTCGTTCGGAGCCGCCCAGCCCCACACAGGTATAGTTTTTTGTCGCTGAAGTACCACATGGTCTGAAAACAGGCGAGCTAATTTTAATTGTGCGAATGCCGCTGAATGTAATGCCAATAGCAGCAGAACCGATATACATCGTTTCATAGAAAGGTCGTTTTAATAGAGGTTGAATAATTTCTTAAAATTATTATATTTAGTCCAGACTCTTACGATAATCTTCTGATTACTTCCATACATGCCCGGGCGTTATGATATGGGCATTTCCAGAAACCGGCTTTGTCCTGTCGTTTCATCGGTTGGTTGTTTGCATCCAGTCCCCAATACCATTCTCCACTTGGTGTAATCAACGATTTTTTGATAAAATCCCAACTGCCTAGTGAATGGTCTAAATATGCCTTTTGCTTCGATATTTCATAGGCATTCAGAAACCCTACCATTGCTTCTGCCTGTACCCACCAGTGTTTTTCTTTGTTCAGATGATGCGCATCCTGTTCATTAAACATACCGCCATCCCCATCCAAACCTTTTTCAGATGCTTTGGCAATTTGCACCGCCAGTTTTCGTATTTCTTCAATCAGTTTTTTATCTCCTACTATTTCTGCCGCTTCGACCAATAACCACGATGATTCAATATCATGTCCGAATGAAACAATATCAGATTTTACTGTCCAGTCGTCAGCAAAAAACAGGCCTTGTGTATGTGTTTTTTTGTCAACAATATGTTCTGTAAAATTTCGCAACAAACCTTTTATTTGCCTGGCCAGATGCTCGTTTTTCCAGACTCTATACAAATTCGTAAAAGGCTCAATGATATGCAGATGCGTATTCATTGATTTTTTCTGGTCTTCTTTGCCTTGTGTAATTACCGTATCCTGAATGATTTTCCAGTCGGCAGTTGTTACTTCATAATATCCACCGTGGTTTTTGTCAAAAGCCACCTGTTCAAGAATCTGAAACAATTCAATGGCTTTGTCTAATGCATGTTTATCATGGAATGCCCGGTAATATTCTGAAAAGCCATAGAGCATAAATCCCTGCCCATAGATTTGTTTATGCGTTTGTTTCGGATTACCCTGATAATCAACCGACCAATAGCCACCACTATTTTTTGAGTCCCAGAAATGCGCCAGAAGATAATCATAGGCACGCTTGGCTATTTCTTTATAAACAGGTTTTGGTTGATGAATATAGGCAGCCGAGAATGTCCAGAGAATGCGGCTATTCAACACCAGACCTTTTTCTGCATCTTTTATAATCTTGTCGTCGGCTGTGATTTTGCCATAAAAGCCTCCGTTTTCTTTGTCTATGGCATTGTTTATCCAATAGTTCAGAATATTATCCAGTTCTTTTTCAACTTCGCTGCGAAAAGTTTTCAAATCCATTATTGAAATAGTTTAACAGGAATAATGCTTTTTATTCCGAAAGATTTATGACTTATTTTTATCGGTGAATTTAGGAATAATTTAAACGCTAAACCTGTTTTATGGGTGTCGAATTTTAACAATCAGCCATTTTGACAGTAAAAAAGCTTTGGCAAAATTCTTGACAATTGTTGAGCTAAATAAAAAAGGAGAAAACATGTTATCGTTTCTGTCGTCTTCAGGAATTGAAGACAACAATATGCAACAATCATCAAATGATGATGAAATACTGGATGCTTATTCCCGCACCATTACACAGGTTGTAGAAAAAGCCAGTAATTCTGTCGTTCAGATTAAAGTATTAAAAAAGCCTGTTCAGAATAATAACCCGCGTTTACGTCAACCACAGGAAGCTGGTGGCTCAGGTTTTATTATTTCAAGCGATGGCTTTGTTATTACCAACAACCATGTGGTAAGTAATTCAAAGAGTGTGGAAGTAGGACTAATGGATGGAAGGCTTTTTGAAGCTACCGTAATAGGAGCTGACCCTTATACTGATATAGCAGTACTGAAAATCTATGCAGATTCGCTGAAACCTTTGCGATTCAGTGATTCGGACAGACTGAAAGTAGGGCAGATTGCCATTGCTATCGGCAATCCTCTGGGCTTTCAATATACTGTTACAGCAGGAGTAGTAAGCGCTTTGGGCAGAACCCTTAGAAGCGAAACCGGAAGAATGATTGATGATGTGATTCAAACAGATGCTTCACTCAATCCGGGTAATTCCGGTGGGCCGCTGGTCAATTCTCATGGAGAAATAATTGGTGTAAATACGGCAGTAATCGCCGCTGCACAGGGAATCTGTTTTGCGGTTTCAGCAAATCTGACCAAGTATGTAGCAGGAAAGCTGATTCTGGAAGGTAAGGTAAAAAGAGCGCAATTAGGCATTGCCGGACAGGTGGTAAACCTGAGCGAGAGAATGATTGGCTATAATAAGCTATCTACCCGAACAGGCGTATATATCAGTGAGGTAATTGCTGATGCCAATGCAAATAATGAAGAATTGCGCAGGGCAGATATTATTGTAGGCTTAAACGGAAAACCTGTTTCGTCCGTTGATGACCTGCATAAAATACTGAACGATGAGTTGATTAATCAATATGTAATTGTTAATCTTCTGCGAGGTGGTATCAAAAAAGATGCAAGGGTATTAGCCGGAGAATTGAAATAGGTTTTGTGGTAAAGAACTTGTTGAGAATAAATTGTGTAACATTACCGCAATGGAATTGCGCACATTGTGGCAAAACCTTAATCTCAATAAGTTCTTTACTAAAAACATTCATGTAAATCTGTTAGTTACATAAATAAAAACCTTTTATGCACTCCCTTCATCGTACGCAAAAACTGCCTTTAACTATTCATCAAGCGTGGGACTTTCTGTCGACACCAGCCAATTTAAAGGTCATTACCCCAGCCTATATGGGTTTCGAAATGACCTCAGCACACCATGGTTCAAACATGTATGCGGGCCAGATTATCACCTATGTAGTAAAACCAGTACTTGGAATACCCTTAAACTGGTGTACAGAAATCAGCCACGTACAAGAACCCGATTATTTTGTTGACGAACAACGCATTGGCCCCTATTCCTTCTGGCATCATCAGCATAAATTAAAAGAAATTAAAAATGGTGTGCTGATGGAAGACATCATTCATTATAAACTTCCTTTAGGGTTTCTCGGTAATATAGCCAATAGCCTGTTTGTGGTTCGGCAACTGGAGGAAATCTTTGAATTCAGACATAAAAAGCTCATTGACTTATTCGGCGAATACAAAGAATGCTGATTATGGCAGACGATGCGCTTTTCTGATATTTCCGTTAAAATCAAGAATCATTTTATTGAATTTCCCTGTTTCATCTTTTTCAAAAGAAATTTCAATGGCTTCCTGTTCTGAATCAAAGAAACGGGTTTCTGTCAATGCTGCCAGAACAGACCTTGGACCATTGACGGGATAAGCCACAAGTATATTGTTTTCTATTTTGAGTTCAATAATTAAATTTTGGTTTTCTACTTCAAACCGCCCAATGTACTGTTTCAGAACTGACTCATCCAGTTGTGTAGCCTGCTTTGAGACTGGTATTTTATAGGGCTGATTGTACAAAACTGCTAATAGATTGTTATTAATTATATTCAAACCCGGAATCTCCGTATTATTCAATAAAATGATACAGACATCATCTTCTACTACTCTCGCAAAATTAGTTCTATATCCTGGCACACCTCCGCTATGGGAGACGATTCTCTGTTGAAACAGGGAATCTATAATCCAGCCATAACCGTAATTTTGACGGAATGGTGTATAAGCCTTATTTGCTGAACTTTTATTGATGATTCGATTTTTTTGCAAACCCTGATGCCATTTATAGAGATTGCCAACAGAAGAGTAAATAGCCCCTGCTGCGTATACTACGGATGAATCATACAATGGGGCTTGTTTGTTATAGTCTTTTCCTGCATCTGAATAATACCCAATCGCTTTTTTTTCTGTTGGCAAGCCAACAAAATCAAAGCCGCTGTCTGTCATCCCCAAAGGTTCAAAGATGTATTTTCTTATAGCGGCGTAATAAGACATGTTTGTTACTTTTTCGATAATATAACCTAAGAGATTATAAGCCGAATTGCTATAGTTCCAACCTTTGCCGGGTGGAAAATCAAGCGGTTTGTTTTTAAACAATGAAAGCATTCTTTGCTCACTTGCGTGCTTGCCTGAATGTTTATACATAAAGTCATTATCCTGTGTGTAATTGAATATACCAGATGTATGTGTCAATAAATTTTCGATAGTAATGCTATCTCCTTTAGGATAATCCGGATAATATTTACTCAGCTTATCCTGCAAAGACAATTGATTTAATTCAGCCAGTTTTAATACCAGCGTTGCCGTAAAAGTCTTGGTAACAGAGGCAATAGGATAGAGGGTAGCAGCATTGTTCATCAGTTTTTTATCTAAATTCTGAAAACCATATCCTTTCTCCAATAGTATTTTACCACCTTGTGCAATTAAAACTGAGCCATTAAATTCTCTGTTTTTTGCATAAGCACTCATTAATTCATCAAGTTTCTGCGAAACGTTTTGCGCTGATATTTTTGATGATGATAGCCCGAGTAAAAGGCATAGCGTTGCCATAATCTTCTTCATAAGATTGAAATTAAATGTTAGTAAATTTTTTGATTTAAGATAAAATTGAAAGATTTGCTTAATCAGGCTTTGGAGTTTTGAGCAATAAAATGCTCCACCACATCGCTATAAAATGCGCCAATGGGTAATTCTTTTTCGTTTATCCAAACGCTTCGTTTATCAATTTTGGTGATTTTCTTTTTAGCTACGATAAAAGAGCGATGAATACGGATAAATACTGATTCGGGCAATAGTTTTTCTGCCTCGCTCATGGTCAGTCTTGAAACGATGGTTTGGGTATCTGTCACAAACTTTAGGTAATTACCTGTGCTTTCGGCATACAATAGATGCGCTAACTCTACCTTTATCTGCTCATAGCCACTTTTGATAAATACAGAGGGCAAAACCGAATCGGCATTCTGATAATTGTTCTTTAAGGCAAGCTGCTCGTGTGCCTTATTACAAGCCTGCAGAAACCGGGCAAATGAAAAGGGTTTCAGGAGATAATCTATCGCATTGAGTTCAAAACTTTGTACGGCATGTTCGCTATAGGCTGTTGTAAAGATGATAATCGGAGATTGAGCTAATGTCTTTACTAATTCCAGTCCCGAAATCCCCGGCATTTTAATATCCAGAAAAATCACCTCAATCTTTTGTGTCTGCATAAAGGCTAATGCTTCTACTGCATTGGTAAAACAGGCTGCCAGTTCAACAAAAGGCACTTGTGCTGACAGTGTCTTGATGATCTCTAAGGCAATCGGCTCGTCATCTATGGCAATGGCTCGTAACATATCTTTATTGATTTGTCGCTATTGATAAAGTAACTATAAACTCTTTTCCATCAGACCCATAGTGTAACTGATGTCTGTTTGCATAAAACAAATGTAATCGTTCTTTCACATTTTCAAGTCCTATGCCTGAATGTTCCTTTTCCGGGTCGTTCGTTTGTGCAGGATGAACGCTGTTCCTGACTTCAAATCTGATGCTGTCTTTATCGCAATCCAGTTTGATACGTATCCATGATTTTTCGCTGGAGTGAATCCCGTGCTTGAAAGCATTCTCAACAAACGGAATTAGCATCATCGGAGCTATTACGTGATTACAATTTTGCTCATTAATAGTTTCTTCAATAGTAATTAATGGCGAATGCTGGATCCGGAGTTTTTGTAAAGAGATATAGTTCTTTAAATAGCCAATCTCATGCCGCATCGGAATAAAATCCAGATGATTATCATGTAACATAAAGCGCATCATATCTCCCAGTTTCTGAATCCCCTCGGCTGTTCTTTGAGAACCATCAATCAAGGCCGTACCATACAGGGTATTCAAGGCATTGAATAAAAAATGCGGATTAATCTGTGAACGAAGAAACTGCAAGTCTGCCTTTGATTTTACCAGCGCTTTTTCTGTACCTCTCAATTGCAAAAGTTTATCTTTTTGCTGTACATATACCAGCCAGGAGACAGGAGTCACCAAAAATAATTGTGCAGCCCATGAGCTAAGCCATAGAGGTGTCCGGAATAAATTATGAGGTAACCAGCTAAATACGAATGAAAAAACCAGCGTCGATATAATTAATAAAGTAATAAGCCGGATATTGAGCCAGGGTTTTGAATCAGATGAAGGGAAAAGCCAATAGATATTAGTCAGATAAACCAACAATGCCGGAGCAATAAAAATAACATAGATGATATAGAATACTTCATCTGTAATTAAGTCGAATGTAGCTGCGAAAAATGGAATCAGCAGGTAAATAATAGCCATTAACGCTATTTGATTGGCTATTAGACTTAAATAGTCTTTTCTACCTGATTTCCTGATGCGACTAATGAGGTATTCTCTGAAACAAGCGTAAATCAGGTAAGAAATAACTATGTAAAAAGCCCGTTGATAACCAAAGAATAAATCTTCGAGGGGTGCATCGTTATAACCTAATAAAGCCAGAATTTTATAACCACTATAGCTAAAGAAAGCGGGATGAGCAAAATACGTAGCAGTATTAATACTTAAGGCAAGTATAAAAATGACAACAGCGATAAATCCGAAAAGCCAGATATATTGTATACCTGTCTTTTTCTTTGAAATAATCAGTTGCGGAATTCGTAATAGATTTACCGTCAGATATAGCAAATAGATGAAAATTAGTGAAGCTATTTTAGGTGACAACACATTGGTAAAATAGTTGAATGATAGTCCATGCTCCCTGAAAGGCTGAGCAAGTTTTTCATCTATAAATTCCGGGCTCAAGGTGAAGTTTTCCCATAAATAACCTGCTAATGTTATACTTACTAAGAGCGTAACCAGCATTAACTCATAATTTCTTATTCTGATATTCATAATCTTGTGTTTTTATGACAACATTACGGAATCTCTCAATTGGATTCCTGAAAATGTGACAAACCTTAAAAAAGCGGGATAGAAACACGAATATAGAAAAAATGAGGGCTCCAAATTAAAACTTGAAGCCCTCACTTAATACGAATATCAGACAGTTCTATTTTTTCAAATACTTATTAAACCAGGCAATATACCGCTCAAAACGGTCTTTCTGGAAGCTCGGATTAGTAATACCATGAAACTGACCCGGATAGATAATCAATTCAGTAGGAATGCCCAAAGACCTGAAAGCCTGATACATCTGTTCACTGCCTACAGATGGTACATTGAAATCACTTTCACCTACCATAAATTGTGTAGGCGTTTTGATGCGGTCAGCTTTAAGGAAAGGGTAGGAAAGCGCCACGTATTTATCAAAGTTTTTCCATGGTGAACCTAACTCATTCTCGTATTGAAGAATATACTGATCAACACCATATAAGGAGGAAATCATGGCAACCCCGGCACCACTTGAAGCCACTTTGAAACGGGTATCTGTCGCAATTGTATAATCAGTCAGGATACCACCGTAACTCCATCCACCAATGCCCAGCTTGTCTGCATCTGCAATGCCGTTTTGTACAACATAATCGGCAGCGCCTAAAATATCTATTACCTCCTTATTTCCCCAATCTGCCCAGATAGCCTTACAGAAATCTAATCCGCGTCCGCTTGAACCTCTGTAATTTACTGCAACAACTGCATATCCTGCAGCTGATAACATCTGGCGTGTCAGGTCAAAACTGAATTCATCCTGAGCCACCGGTCCGCCATGAATCATAAAAATAGTTGGCAGTTTATCAGTTTTGCTTGCATTGGCAGGGTGATAAAGAATATTTGAAACCATAGTGCCATCCTTACTCTTAGAAGTAAAGCCTTCGACACTTGATAATGATAATTTGGAAACAAAATCTTCCTGATGTTTCGTTAGCCTTCTGGTGGCACCACTTTCTAATGCATAGATTTCCAGAGGGGTCTGAGGGTCACTCATCGTTGTCAGGAAATTGCCCGAAGGGTGTCTTTCCAGGGTATTGAAGCTCCTGTTTCCGGTCAATACTTTTGTCATTTTACCATCAGCCGAACTAAATTGAGCTATGTATCTTGTGCGGTCGTCAGAAACCAGCGCAAATATATTATTCCCGTCTTTAGACCAACGGGCAGCCGTTACTGGTCTGTCTAAGGCTTTTGTTAAAAGTTTAGGCTCACCGCCATCTTTTGAGATTACACATAAAACAGACTGGTCGTACATGATATAATTTTCCGAAGATGTACTTCTCAGATAGGCAATCTGCTTACCATCAGGGCTCCAGTCAATTGAACCGTCTCTGCCAGTCCATTTGGTTAACTGTTTCATGGTTGCTCCTGATTTGGCATCAATTAGCCAGATATCCGAATTTTCATTTCTGTCAGGGTCTTCTGTCCGGTTACTGATAAACGCTATCTGGCTACCGTCCGGCGACCACTTAGGATTTGTTTCATCATAATTGCCCTTTGTCAACGTATCTATTTTTTTCGTAGCAATATCATATAAATATAGATGTACAGGTTTTTTCGTCAGATAACCCTCAACATCCTGTTTAAACTGGAATCTGTCTAATACAATTGGTTTTGGCGACTTGTTTTTAGAAGTATCGCCGGGGCTCTTTATCACAAGCGCAATCTTCTTACCATCAGGTGACCAGGCATAATCGGTCAAATCACCCTTTTTTAAATCGGTTAATTGTTTCGCTTCACCGCCACGTCTGTCCATCAGCCATATCTGGCTGCTTGTTAAACCGTTTCTTGATGAAACAAATGAGAAGTATTTACCATCAGGACTCCAGCGCCCCTGCGATTCGCCATCAGGGCTATGGGTTAACTGAATGGATTCCTTTCCATCCCACGATACCATCCAGATATCAGCATTACGTTTATTTTTGACTGAGTCAACAGAAGAAAGCGTATAGGAAACCCAATTGCCATCAGGAGAAATCTGTGGGTCGCTCAGATTCTGTAAACGATAAACATCAGACGGTTTTAAATTTCTTTTGGTAACAGGTGATTGCGCATACACAAATGCCAAAGAAAACAGAAAGACGGCCAGAAAAGCCACTATTTTTTTCATGCAATGGGGGGATGTTTAGGTTGTTGAAATAAAGTTCTAAAAATACAACCTTTTCAACTACTAAAATCCAAACCTTAATTTTTTTTAGGCAGAAATCCTTTTAAAACACTTGAACCAATCTTTAGGTCAAGTCTGTAAATATCTTTTTCAGTAACAATATCCCACGATACAGGTGCCAGTTTTGTTCGCTGAGCCTGTTCATAAATTTCTTTCAAGTGCTTATTAGGCAGATAATAAAGGAAATCTATTAATTGAGGATATGTAGTTGAGGATTTTACTTTAACCAATGGCTCATTTTTGGAGGGAATATCACCCTCAATTGCATTGGGATTATTATTATTTGCGCAACCAATCAGTTTGGTTTTAAAAACCGTTCCTCGCTGCGCTTCAAAGCCCGGTTGAAGGGTAATGCTATTTTTAGCATCATAAGTAACAGTTTTATTATTGCTAACAATATTCTGCCCCCAGATATTCTTACCATAAATGATGGTTGAGTCTGTAGTAATACTATCACGAACTGTATATCCATCAGGGCATTCAAAATCCCAAATCCAAAGTTCCTCGCCTTTTAGACTGTCAACTGCGGTAAAGTATATTTTTTTATTGTGGTATAGAAAGTTATAATCTCCATTATTAGGGAGTGAATTTTTCAGAACAAAAACTTTTTTTATGTTTTCCTTATTCCCATCTGTGAGAAAAAAATGTTGGTAAGGGTCTTTGAAAACAATGTTTAACAAATACCTGTCGTCTATTTTATAGAAGTTGCTGGTTCCATAATTATCATTAAATTCAGAAACTGTATTTAAACGTGTTATTGTATTATTTTTATCAAGTTGGTAATACTCCAATCCATTTTCTGAATACCTCAATAAATAAAAATTATCTCTTAACTCCAATCCACTTACAAAATCACGATTATCAATTTGAACAGTCCCTTCAATAGTCCCATTACTCTGCCATAATTTTGAGTCATTAACAAAGTAGATTTTATTATTGTAAGCACCAAGTACGGTAAAATTGTTGCCTACTAATACTTTCAAAGTCCCTGATATGGTTCCGTCGCTAGCCCATAATTCATGGTTATTATTTGAGTCAAACCTTTCAAAATAGAATGTTTTATTAACTTTCCATGTGCTGATATAGCTTAACTGGTTAATGTTATTTGGGTTTTCTGGGCCAAATTGATAAAGCTTTACAGTTCCATTTTTCTTACCATTAGTCCGCCAAAGTCTGGAGCCATTATTTGATGTAAAAAATAACAGAGTATCTACTTTAGCTAAATCAGCGATGCCCCAATTTCCTGTTCCATATCCTGTTGAATCTAAGTGTATTGCTTTTTTCGTTCCCGTTTCTGGTCCGTTTGTTTTCCAGAGATTACCGTCATTACCCATAAAATAAAGAGAGTCTTTATATTCATGAGGAAT
>CALRLS020000072.1:0-15067 GCA_943368815.1 Cyanobium sp. NIES-981 | reverse complement strand
AAGGTTTTGTACTAAAAAATGTAATTTTCATCATGATTATTTCAGTTGTGTTTTGCCTAACTGCCAGGCTAATGTAAGATGATGTGAAAAACCCAATACAGCGTGATTGCTGGCGGCATAATCAAAAATGAATTGTTTTGCCTGAAAACCAATGCCAAAATGGAAATTGCTCACCCTGGGGCTAATACCAGTACGAAGATAAAAATTTTTAACTATCTGATATTCTAATCCAGCCTTAAATAAAACAGGTAAAGTTATATCTTTTTCGGCCTCTCCTACCAATAATAATTGTTTGGTTGGTTGATACGATAGCCCTAAACGCAAAACTGTAGGTACACGTTGCGAAACAAAGAGCCGGGCTGATGTGAGATTATAGGCCAGAAAGCCCAATTGCAATGTAGAACTTAGCTTTGCCATGACACCAAACTGTGTAACCAAGGTTTGCTTTGCCGCATAACCTTCAATCGCGGCCTGCAGATAAGATACTTTAATGCCCAAAGAAACCCTGTTAGTGCTTTTAGCGATGGCTAAACCCAGTTTATCTTCATGATAGAGTTTGTCTCCAAATCGCTCCACATCAAAGCCTATGTTAGCGAATTTATTGTTATAATTAGCTCCTAAAGAAAAAGTACTAAGCCCGGCCAGGGTGTAGCGATTATGATAAGAGGTAGAAATAAAATTATCGGTCAGGAAACCTAGTCCGGCAGGATTATTAAAAACCGATTGCTTGTCGGCAATAGATACAGTAGCATTGCCAATACCCCAGCTTCTGGCTCCCATCGGGAACGGCTCTCCAGATGCCTGAACCTGTATAACCGATAGAAAAGTAAAGAAATAAGCGATAATCAGGCTTTTTTTCTGATAAAGCAAAATCCCGTATTTTACTTCTTTCTTAGCCAAGGTAGCGTTTGAATTTTGAAGCAAAATACGGGCTTATCCAGAAAAAGGCAAATGATAGCCTCTAATTAAATCTGCGCTTTACAATTTCTATGAATTCTTCGGCCTCAGCACCTGTAATATCCCATAGGTAGCGAGGAACATATTTTTTCAGAATCAATTCTTTGGCCTCGCTGAAATCCTTGCATAATTCAATTTCATCAAGCGCATTCGAAAATGCCTGTATGTTTCCGCCAAAAAGGTTATTGGTAAACAAGAATCGTTGATTCAAAGAGATTGCGCTGTTGATACCCTCAATACGGTTATTCTGATGATGATCCAGAATAGTTTTTCCGGCTTTGGTATAATCATTCAAACTTTTTTGCTCACTGGCCAATCTCTCGTTCAATCTCATGTCTTCTGTCTCTCTCACAGGTGTCTTCTCATAAACCGACTCGTTAACTTTCGATGTCACCGATCCCAGTCTCTGTTCGAAAATAGCTACTGGTCTTTCAACTACTACTTCTCTTGCTGGTTCAGGCCTTGGGGGTTCAACATATTTCGGAGGCTCAATATAGGCATTGTACTCCTGTACTTTAGGTTCAGAAATTACCCCCTGAGGAGTTGTATATGGTTTTTCTTCTACCATAGGCTTGCTTAACTCCAAATCAAAGAAAGATGCCGAAGAAGAAGGAGTATTATGTATTGTTTCTGACACCGGAGCTACATTAGCAGACACCAGTTCATCAGGAATCGCTACTTTCTGGGCAAAAAGTGATAAATATTTCTCAGGGTTTTCGGCACTGATAGGCATTTCTTCAATCCAGGCCATTGCCTGATTGGCAAATACAAATTCTTTTCCGTTCAGTTTTTCAACGAGACCCGGCAAAACCTGTTTATTAATCTGAATATACTTAGCAAGAGGGGCTACGTTTTCTTGTGTAAATCTGAAATTTGGCAGGTCGCGCATCAATTCTTTATAAAAAGTCTGCGGTTCAAGAATCAATACCAGGGTTTCCCCAACCGAATCGACCAGCAGAGGTTCAAAATGTTCACGTTTTACCGAAATAAATTGTGAAACCGTATTCATGAAGGTTTTCAAGGCCTGCTGTACTTCATGAGCAGTAAAATCAAAATACGGGCTACGTAAACGCTGCGCATCTCCCTGCCATTTTTCAAACAAAGCCCTGATAGTCAATAGGTTTACCTGTTGCACATTACATAACGAAAGGATTTGTTTGCCAGATATTGTATTGTTCTGGGCAAAAAACTCATCACACACCCGGGCTGCATAAGCCTTACTGTACCGTTCGACGGCGGACAAATTCAATTTGTTCGACATTCTTAAATTTGTTTGTTTTGTAATTAATTAGCTAATGGTCTTAAGCTAGTGTTAGCTAGTCATGTGGAAGAATCATTTCTGCTAACCGACAATAAAATTACTACAACTTTTTTGCCAGTTTTACTTAGAACGAAAAAAATAGGAAAATAATGTTTATTGAACCAAAAAGAGGTAGAGGACTGGGACATAAAACAGGCTGGGTAGAAGTAATTTGCGGCTCAATGTTTTCGGGGAAAACCGAAGAATTGATTCGTAGGCTTAACCGTGCGAAAATTGCCCAACAAAAAGTGGAGATATTCAAGCCTGCCATTGATATCCGCTATCATAATGACGATATAGTTTCGCATAACCAGACCGCGATTCGTTCTACTCCTGTTAATACTTCGGAGGAAATTCTGCTGATGTGTAGTGATTGTGATGTGGTAGGTGTTGACGAAGCCCAATTTTTTGATGAGGGTATTGTAGATATTGTCAATAAACTGGCCGAGCAAGGCAAAAGAGTGATTGTAGCCGGCCTTGATATGGATTCAAGAGGTGTACCCTTCGGGCCAATGCCGCAACTAATGGCTATCGCGGAGTACGTAACCAAAGTACACGCTATTTGTGTGGTATGTGGCGATATTGCGCATTATTCTTATCGTAAAGTATCAGATGGCCAACAGGTTTTATTAGGTGAATCAGACAGCTATGAAGCCCGCTGCCGTCGTTGCTATCATTTAAAGCCCTGACTAGCAATTAAAGAAAGATTTTTGTAATTTTGCATTCTGAATTAAAAATAGTGTCTTGTTCCCGTAGTTCAATGGATAGAATCGGATGGCCGCCCCGCCAGATTCCGGTTCTGATGATGGGGGTTCGATTTCTGGCGAGGTCAAAAAATGAAAAGTAAATAAATATATCTGTTCCCGTAGTTCAATGGATAGAATGTCAGATTCCGGTTCTGATGATGGGGGTTCGAATCCCTTCGGGAACACTAAACACAAATGCTCTTATCAAGGAGCATTTTTTGTTTTAATAGTCCATAAAAATTTATCGCTAATATTTATTTCATTCATTCTTATTACTACTCCTCCATCAACCTCTTAATGGCCACTGCGTGAGAAAACAACACTATCGGCACAATACAACAAGGGAGCCAAATAAAAGGAAAATATAAAACCGCTACATTGGGATGTTCAAAACCGAAATGCTGAAAAGGGAAAGGTGCAGATAAAATGGCTGTTGAAACTATATTTATTAACAATACCAGACAAAGGAAATTCCACATTAGCATGATACCTGTACCTATGCGCCCTTTTAAGAAGAAATAATACACAATGGGAGCGGTAATACCTGAAAAAATATCAAAATTTTGTCCCTCAAAGGTCATGATTTCAGGGACTTTCTTATAAATAAACAGCCAGAATAAAACCAGTTCTACAGGTATCCTTACTATGTGCAGCAGGGTCAAAGTTTTAAGGTTTAAGCTACCAATAAAATGCCGTCCGCTTTTGGTGGCAAATAATCCTATGATTAGCAAAAAAGGAGGTGCCACAGCCAGAAGAAATCTCGGCGGAATAGCCTGTGTATTTGTATAAAACCCACTTATGCCCATAAGAGATTGCAAAAGAAGCCATATAGCTGCTATAACTAATATACGGGTTGTATATTTTGAGGAGGCTTTAGCCAGGAAATACACACATAGAAATGTGCTAAGCCCCATCACTAAAGAAATATAAAAAGGTAATTGTTCCATTGCTTATGAATGTTTAATTTCTATAAAACATAACTCGTTAGCTGAAATTAAAATATATTATCCCTACGGGATACGAACATTTGAAATACTTATCTTTACTACCGATATATCGTCCCTAACGGGACTAAAATATCCCGTAGGGAACGCCCAGTCGGGATGTCATATCGGCCGCCGCCGCGCGGTAGAAAAAACAGTTAAACAACTCTTAAGTCCCGGAGGGACGGTATATTAAAACCTTTTAATACATTTCACCCAATTAGTAAAAGATACCACGTATTCACACACTGAAGCTTTTTCCAAAAGTATCTTTCCGTTATGCTTCTTTTTGCAATTTAAGCAACATTCTCAAAACCCCATTAAGATATTATAAGCAACCCGTTTTATTGTTTTTGCGTCTATCCTGACAAACACCCTTTTTAACACCAAAATGAATAAACTGCGATTCGTATTACCTACGGTCATCTTTCTGCTTTGGCTTGTCTCCTGCAAACCCAAAGCAGAAGATATAAGCCCTACCGCAAGCACCAATCCTGACTGGGCTATTGAATCTCATAGTAATGATGCATCACCAGACTATGCTGTAGTCTTTCCTCAGGACGCTGTTAACTCCTTAGAAATCACCATCAGAAAAACACAATGGGATAGTATCAGAACTGATATGAAGGCTAAATATGGCACCGATTTTGGCACTGGTGGAGGAGCTGGCGGAATAGGTGGCGGCGGCATTGGAGGTGGAAATGGCGGTGGTGGCGCTGTTTCATTCGGATCAGCAGAACCTAATTATTTTGCGGTCACCGTAAAATTCAACGAAAAAACCTGGACAAACGTAGGCTTTCGACTCAAAGGTAATTCGAGTTTAAATTCCATCTGGCGTTCGGGTATTTATAAACTTCCTTTTCGTTTGAAATATGATGAATTTGAAGACAAGTTTCCGACCATAAAGAATCAACGTTTTTATGGCTTTCAGGAATTATCGATGTCGCCGGGCTTCAATGATAATTCATTGATACGCGAGAAAGTTGCAGCTGACATTTTTCGTGAAGCAGGTATACCTGCTGCCAGAACTGCTTTTTATAGGCTTTATATTGATTTCGGTGCGGGTAAAAAATACTGTGGCATTTATACAATGGTTGAGGTAGTTGATGATACCATGATTCAAAACCAGTTTGCCGAAGACCCGGAAGCCAAAGGCAATATCTATAAGCCGGAATCAACCTTTCAGACTTTCCAACAGAGTGCGTTTGAGAAAAAGAATAATGAGGATAAACCGGACTATAGCGATGTTCAGGCTTTTGTCACAGCGCTCAATGCAACTAATCGTACATCAGATGCATCTACCTGGAGAGCCAATCTGGAAAAGGTTTTTAATTCTGACCATTATCTTAAGTATCTGGCCGTTAACAACACAATTGTGAACTGGGATGCATACGGAGCCATGGCTCACAATCATTATCTGTATAATTCGCCTACGAGAAAACTCATCTGGATTCCCTGGGATCATAATGAGTCTATGAAATCGACCGGAAGAAATGTGGTTTCTCTGGCTATGACCGAAGTTGCCAAATCATGGCCTTTGATACGGTATGTTGCCGATGATGCTGTATATTATGCAAAATACAAGCAATATGTAGCCGAGTTTAATAATAATGTATTCACAGCAGCAAAAATGGGTGTACTTTTTGATAAATATCATAATCTGATAGCACCTTACGTTAGCGGGACAGAAGTTGAACAAAAGCCCTATTCGAATCTGACAAGCACTTCATCATTTGTAAGTGAGTTGGCTGCGCTGAAAACACATGTAAGTTCAAGGAATCAGGCAGTAGCCACATTTTTGAAATAATAAAAAATTACGTACATTGACAGACTATTCAATGCTATTTCACCCTATGATTGACCTGCAAACATTTGAAAGTGTCTCTCTGTCCGAAATTGAAACAGTCAAACTGCTCAATCGGGTAGACAGTAAATACATCTTTCATAAAAATGTATTGCCTGAAATCCTGGAGGAAATCAAGCCCCATTATTATATTCTGGAAATCAATCAGAAGCGTTCGCATAGCTACGAGTCCTTATATTTTGATACTGACGGCTACGCATTGTACTACCAGCATCACAATGGCAAACCTAACCGGCTGAAAGTACGTTACCGCCGTTATTCTGACACAGGTCTGGTATTTTTTGAGGTAAAAAAGAAAATAAGCAATAGCCGCACAGTTAAATACAGAGAAGAAAGAATCAGCTTCAATAAAGAACTGCAAAATGCAGATTACCAACTCTTTAACCGTTTTTTGCTGGAACCGGAGCTCTTACATGACCAACTCTGGATTTATTTTGACCGTATCACTCTGGTAAAAAAAGACTTTACCGAGCGCCTCACTTTAGATCTGAATCTTGTATTTCAAAAAGGGGAATTACGGAAAGCTAATCAGGGTCTGATAGTAGCTGAGATTAAACAGGATAAAGGCTCGGTCTCCAGCCCTATTATACAAAGCTTCAAAAAAAGACATATTTCTCAATCGAATTTCAGTAAATATTCAGTAGGAATCGCAACCCTTGAAAACGTCAAACGCAATTCGTTCAAACCTGTACTACTTAAGTTGGATAAGATATTGAATGATTGTCTGAACTATGATTTACCTGATTAAATGATTTCACTGATTATTGTTAGTCAGTAAAAGACAATATTTAAATATTAAACTTCAACTATCAATTCAAATATCAGTATTTCATTTTCAATTAAGCAGAAATTCATTCTCACAAATCATATAAATCAGGTAAATCACAGTTCAAGACTAAAAAAACCAATAATTCACAATCAATTCATGGAAGAACTAGAAGGCTCGTCACATAATATTAATCAATTTTTAGGAGATAGTTTAGCAATAGAGTTTGGTGCGAGGTTTCTCCTTAATATGTTAGTTATCCTTATTCTCGTGCGGGGTATTTATTACAATCGCTATAAAAACAAAGATTTTGTCTTTACTTTCTTCTTATTCAATGTTGTCAATTTTCTGATTTGTTTCCTGCTGAGCACTACTAAAATAAAAATGGGTTTTGCATTCGGGCTTTTTGCGATATTCTCCATCATTCGCTATCGTACGGTTACTGTCCCTGTTCGTGAAATGGGTTATTTCTTTGTGTGTGTAGCCATTGGTATTATCAATGCCCTGACACCCCTCAGCATGACGCATTATGAGTTAATCATGGCTGATGTGCTTTTAGTGGCTCTTACCTTTGGTTTAGAACACGGCCTGAATCTCAAGCATGAGAATTTCAGAGAGATACGTTACGAAAAAGTAGAATTGGTAGTACCGGAACGCAGAGAAGAAATGATAGAGGACTTAAAGAAACGCATTGGTCTGCCTATACACAGGGTAGAAATACTGAATGTTGATTTCCTGAGAGATGTGGCCCGGATCCATGCTTTTTACTATTCCAGCGAAAACGAAACCAAAAGCGCCACCTATAGTGCCAACGATAGCGATGATTAAGAAAAACACCTGATAAAGACTTTAGTGGAATCATAGATTATCAAAGAATGTTGCCGATAGGAATAGAAAATACAAGAAAACCAAATCTTTGTAGTATAGTCGAACATAAACCAGATTAAGAAAGCTAAAACGAAATGGCAGATGCTCCGAAATTAGAAGTATGGCTGAGGGGGCCACTCCCCGAAATACCAGTTTTAATGCAACCTATTGCTCTCGCACTTTTACAGGCACAGGAAGAAGTGCATGCCTTAATGGCTGATTTTCCGGATAATCTTCTTTGGGAAAGACCTGCCAATGTAGCCTCTCCGGCTTTTCATCTGCAACATCTTACGGGAGTCTTAGACAGATTGTTTACTTATGCTCGTGGAGAATCACTGAATCAAACTCAATTGAGCGCACTGGCGGCAGAAGGGAAATTCAATGAGGCAATCAATGTGAATGAACTCTTATCGGCATTTGATAAACAGATTGGGAAGTCAATTTCAGCATTAGAAAATATCAATGAAAATATACTGACAGAGGCCAGAGAAGTTGGTCGGGCAAAATTACCTTCTACTGTCATAGCACTACTAACCCATTCCGCAGAACATACAACCAGACATGTTGGTCAATTGTTGATTACGGTGAAAATATTAAGAGTTAAGCTGGCTCTTTAAAGTTCCATAAAAGATATTCATCCCGACTAAACAAACTGAATTATATAACAAACCTCTGATGAATGTAGGGATTAGGAAGAGTTTTGTCTTAACATCTCCATCTGCAATTACCATCCAATAAATAATCTAATGTATTAATATACTCAAAAACAAAGCTACGAGTAGTTTTACCTATTTTTGATAAACTTTAAAAAGTAATCTATATTTTCATTTATTATTTACAATGTCAATGAAAAAACATCTACAAGCCATTTTATGGGTTATTTGTGTTGCTATGGGTTTTAATATCCCCTCCGAGGCACAAAGTGTAACCATCGACCCCAGTAATATTACGCCCGGAAGCATTATTGAAGCTACTTCTACCAAAAAAGGATTTCTGATGCCCCGTTTAACAGAAGTTCAACGCACTGCTATAAGTAGCCCTGTAGCAGGTGTTCAGGTTTATTGCACCAATTGTGCATCCGGCATTGGCCCCTATGCCTACAATGGTACGGTCTGGGTACCCATGTTCAACACAGCCAGTATTATGTATGCGGTAGGTCAGGCAAAACAGGGCGGTATTATATTTTATGTAGACGACTCAGGCGAGCATGGCCTGGTGGTAGCTACAGCCGACTACGTCAGCACTGTCGCATGGATAAGTGCCAGTAACATGAATACCAATGCTGTCAGGTCTGGTATTTATGCCGGGCAGTATAATACCGAACTAATTAATAAGGCTCAGGGGAATGGCATTTCTGCGGCTTTAGCTGCGGCACAAACTACGACCGGAAGTTATGGAGACTGGTATTTACCCTCAAAAACCGAACTCTTTATGTTATATCAGGTAAAAGCCAGCGTAGGCATGAGTGGCAGTACTGGTATTTATTGGAGCTCTACTGAGGTGCCCGCAGCTTATGGATTCGTTTCAGAAACTGCTAATAATGTTGACTTTAGTTCTGGTACACAAAGTACTGCTGCTAAAAGTATTGCTTCGAAAGTAAGAGCAATCAGAAGATTCTAAAATTCCAATTATTCTAAAAAGACATTTCTCATGAAAAAAAAATATGCTTTACTTGTTATGTTTCTGGTTGCTGTTTTATTGCCGAAACAAACCTTAGCACAAGCCAACCGCACATGGGTTTCAGGCGTTGGCGACGATGCCAACCCTTGTAGCCGCACTGCCCCCTGCAAAACCTTTGCCGGAGCTATCTCTAAAACTGCGGCAAATGGAGAAATATCGGTTTTAGACCCTGGTGGTTTTGGAGCAGTAACTATTACAAAATCTGTTACTCTTAATGGCGATGGTACTTTGGCAGGTATTTTATCAGCTTCTACCAACGGTATAATTATCAGTGGCGATGATATTATAGTAACCATCAGAAGCATATCTATTAACGGTGCAGGGACAGGGCTTAATGGAATAAAGTTCATTAACGGAGCACAGGTTCATGTTGAAAACTGCACGATTAATGGAATGGCTGCACCAATTGGTAGTAATGGCAATGGTATTTTAGTCGAACATACTACTAAAGGAATTCTTACAGTTAAAAACACTACTATTACCGGACCTGTTAGTACGATGAATGGTATAAGTGTAAAAACAAGTTCAGTAACTGCTTCTGATAGTATAATGGTGCTCCTTGATAATGTACACATTCAGGGATTGGGAACGGCTATTGTGGCCAAAGATAAAGCGAGAATTAACCTTGTAAATTCATTTATTTCAAATAATACTGTAGCTATCTTTCCGGAGATTGCGGGTTCAATTATCCGTCTTTCTAATAATAGTATTTTTACTAATGATACCGGTATTGCCGTAGGTCCTGGAAAGGTAATTTCATTTGGTAATAATCAGATAATCGGCAATCCAACAAGTGCCCCTCCTGCTACGGTAAGTTCCTCTCAATGATTTAGCTTAAGCCTTATAAAACAGAAGAGGGAAATTCATAAGATAGAAATTCCCTCTTCCGCTATTATTATTAAGAAAGGTTTTACATTTAAGAAACAACCTTAGATTTTTTCAATAAATAAGTACGCAACTGGTTAATGCTTTTAATAGCAGCCTTTTTGTTATCCTTCAACAATAAATCATAAATAGACTTAATCTGCGTTTTAGCCTCTGGCTCAGAGCTTAAATTAGCTGTTGCTACTTCCAGCTGGTACAATAAACCGTTTATCTGCACCACGTCTGCATCCATCAATATGGCAGCTCTTAGCTGGCTGGCATTCTTTTCAAACTCCACACTATTATCATATTCAGTAGTTTTCTCTACCGAATAGCTTTGTCTTTCGAAACTCTCTTCCGGAATGCCGTTAAAAGCATAATAACAAATGATAAGCATAAAAACGAAAACTGATATGAAATTCTGAAAGTATGTCTGGCGTAGAATAAGCATTGCGAATAAAATTTTATACAAAATAGCATCTTTAAGATTACATGGAGTTTACCAGAATATTAAGAAAAAATAAATTTTTGTTATCATTCGGCGCTATTCCTTAAAAGCATACACATTAAAATTCTCGGTTTTAGCAGTTTCTTAATATTACGGAAATATTAAGTTTAAATCTTAAACCGATCTTTGTGCCATTAAAATGAAAGAATATGAAGAGAATACCTTATCAATTGAATCAGTTTCACTGGAAATACACCGTCAGAATAACCGATGGGTTTAGTGAGGAGCGCCTCTATGAGGATTCAGACGATGAATTATATGAGGAAGCATTTGAGGGAGACGAATTTGATGAATCTTATGAAAATGAAATCTCGATTAAAGAGATGAAACTGGTTGCTTAATTGGTTGCTGAAAAGAATTTAGTTCATACGTTATTATAGTTTGTTTAGGTTAATTGATTGAAGATTAGCAGAGGAATTTTTCTTCTGCTTTATTTTTTCTTTACATTTTCGTAACATGCTCTTAATCAAGAGTTTACAAATGTTTCAGAAATTTGTGAATATGAACAAGGGCAAACATTTTCGTACAATCGTGCTTTCAGACCTCCACTTAGGAACAAGTGGTTGTAAAGCGAAAGAGGTTACTGAATTTCTTAAACAATATCGCTGCGAACGCCTCATTCTTAATGGAGACATTATTGATGGCTGGCAATTAAAGAAATACGGTAACTGGAAGAAAAAACATACGGCTTTCTTTAGAGTTGTGCTAAAAAAGATGGATAAACACAATACCAAAGTGATTTATCTCCGTGGTAATCATGACGATTTTCTTGACCAGATTCTTCCATTGGTAGTCGGTGGACAATTCCAGATACGGAGAGATTATATCCTGAAATCGGGTGATAAACGCTTTTATGTAACCCACGGGGACGTATTTGACAGTATCACCACCAATATGAAGTGGCTGGCGCATCTGGGCGACTTAGGTTATACTTTCTTACTCTGGCTCAATAAAAATTATAATAAATATCGTGAGTGGAGAGGATTGCCGTATTACTCACTCTCACAACAAGTAAAGCAGGCTGTTAAATTAGCTGTTAACTATGTGACAGATTTTGAAGAAAAACTGGCAGAACTGGCCAGAGCTAAAAATTGTGACGGTATCATCTGCGGGCATATTCACCAACCTGCTATCAGAGAAATAGACGGTATTCTATACCTCAATTCAGGTGACTGGGTAGAAACGATGTCGGCATTGGTAGAGGATTTTGATGGTAACTGGAGTCTGGTTTATTACTCAGTAAGTGATTGCCTGACGAGTGAAGAGCATGAGCCGGAAGAAGTAGAAACAGAGCCAATCAAAGAAGAAAGATTCGTTTTACCTAGAATAGCAGCAACTCTATGAGGTTTGTATTAATTGTACAGGGAGAAGGACGCGGACACCTGACTCAGGCCATTGCGCTGACAGAGCTATTAGAAAATAATGGCCATACAGTAACGGGGGCATTGGTAGGCAATGCTACCGGAACCGAAATCCCGTCATTTTTTACCGAAAACTTCAAAAATAAGATTATTCCGTTTGCTAGCCCCTATCTGGCCTATTGCCAGAAAACGAAGGCACTCGATATACCCAAAACAATCAGCAATACACTCATCAACCTGCCAGATTATTTTCGCAGTTTAAAAAAGATTCAGTATCAGATTGAAGAACTACGCCCTGACGTAATCATTAACTTTTACGATGTTCTGGGCGGAATCCACCATTTTCTGTTTCGCTCTAAAGTGCCCATGGTTTGTATTGCACACCAATATTTATTGCTCCATCCCAATTTTCACCACCCAAAAAATCATTGGCTAGACAAATTTCTGGTCAATACCAATACCCGTATTACTGCCTTAGGTGCAACAAAAAAACTTGCGCTTTCATTTACACCATTTGAAGACGATAAAAACCAAAAGATATTTGCAATTCCTCCCTTGCTTCGGTCAGATTTGTCTCGTTTAACAACCAGTGCCCACAATTATCTGCTTGCTTATGTAACGCAGTATGCATTATCCGAGCAGATAATGGCATGGCATGACAAGAATCCTGATACAGAAGTACATTGTTTCTGGGATAATCCAAACTACAACGATATTTTCCACTATTCACCCAAGCTTCATTTTCATAAAATCAACGGCAGAAAGTTCCTTGAAATGATGCAAGACTGCCGTGGTCTGGTTACTACGGCAGGCTTTGAGTCAGTTTGCGAAGCCATGTATTTAGGCAAACCCACACTGATGATTCCGGTGCCTAAACATTACGAACAAGCCTGTAACGCCATTGATGCAAAAAGAGCCGGAGCCGGAATAGCAGGAACAAGCTTTGATTTAACTGAATTTATCAATTACCTGCCTGCACACAAAGACATAAGCGCTGAATTTCACGCATGGCACAGCCGTGGCGTTTCTATCTTTTTGAGAGAAATAGAAAGCCTGTTTAACGCACCGAAACGTCGTACATTGTGGCAAGACCTGCGCCAAAGAGAACTTATACCACAATTTGTGAAACGCTTCGCCTTATCGCTTGTATCTCCTTTGACAAGAAATTAAATAAAACTTTATATTTACGTATGTGGTGACACCAATAGAAGATTTGTTGATTATGCTATAGTCATGAAACTATACATTAAAAAAAGGCGGGCAATGGCTCGTTTTTTTGTTTTATAGGTGATTGTTCTTGACTTGGATAAATGATTCAATATTTAAAAAATCAATACCTGAATAATTGTCAGCATGTAATAATCAACTTAATCACACAATCACTCATTCACTAAATCACTCAATTCTCATATACTAGCACCATGAATACTAAAATACAAAATATATGGAAAAGACTAAACTTGCGCAACCTGTTGCTGAACTTCCTGTTGAAGACGTAGAAAAGGCACAGGCTTATTATGTAGAAAAACTCGGTTTTTATATTGCCTGGTTAGACGATAGTAAGTGGATTGGGTCAGTTCAGCGTGATGATACAGCTGTTTTTTTCAGAAAAACAGAAACTCCCTTTACTCCGAATGTTCATTGGGTCTTTGCCGAAGATGTTGATGCAAGCTATGAGGAAATGAAAAATTCCGGGGCTGATATAATTGACCACATAGAAGACAAGCCCTGGAGTCAACGACAGTTTACAGTAAGAGATTTAAACGGCCATCTCTTCTATATTCATCATGATATTTAAATTATTTAGTGATTGTGTGATTTAGTGAATGAGTGATTATTAATATTCTATACTTTAATCACTCATTCACTAAATCACAATTTTTTCTACTTCATCATCGAAGTCACTTCTTTACCAATCTCTTTTCCATTCTGGAAATCAAAGCCTAAGAATTTCGCAGCTGTTTTAGCTACCTGATTCTGGAATAACTGTCCTTCTGTCTTGATTTCCCCTAATGCCGGGGTATCAGGCCCAATTACAGCAAACCAGATCTGGTAACAATCAGAAACTCTTTGTCCGTGACTGGTCCATTGCGATTTATTCTTGTCTCCTCTTCCATGGTCGGTAGTGATGATAAAAGTAGTTTTATCTTTATACTGTGGCGTGCTCTGGCAATAAGTCCATAAATCGCCGATGAATTTATCTACTGTATTAGCTGCGAATAAGTATTCGTCATACTTTGCTTCATGTGCAAACTCATCCGTTTCATCGAACGATAAAAAGAAAACCTTTGGTTTGTTTTTCTGAATATATTCTTTCGCCAGATAATACGTTACAAAATCATGTCTGTCACTGGCTAAACTTGGATAACTCGACTGAATTTCGTTGAGCATTACCTCTTTATCCGTAATTTTACCCGATACTAATTCCTTTCCCGAATTAACCTGAACACCGCTGCGTTGCTCGTGGATGATATAAGGAAAAACATCCCATGTTGCATAAGCCGCCACCTTACCTTTTAAGCCTTTCTGCTGATTCAGGAATTCTAATACGGTAATATTCTCATTCAGCTTTTTATCGTTAGAATTCACCTTGTCGTCCGCATATCCGGTCAGGATTTCGTTGTAACCCGGATACGAAAACCAATAAGGGTTCAATACATTTACTTTATTATTTTGCCAACGGTTTCCATACAACTGGCCCTGGGTTGCAATGGTATTCCAGAAGAACGGCAATAATCTTCTTCTTCTCTCTTCAATGGTATCAGAGTCAAACGTTTTTTTCAAACGGTCTCTGTTTCTGACAAACTCTTTTTTATTCAATAAAGCCGAGTCCATTCCACCAAAAACCTCCTGCCAACGAAAACCATCAGTTGTAATAATAAATACATTTTCGGTTTTATTCTGAGCAAATGTTTCAATAGTCAATAAAAGTAGTACGATTATTTTCTTCATAGTGTATAGATGTTTTTTGATTTGTGTGCTCGAAGACAAAATAAGAAGATTGCCCGAAAACTGAAAAATATAGGCGTTTAATTGCTCTTTAAATAGTCTTCGCACATTTTCAGAAAATGCTCCAGGTCAGGTAATTCCTGATGCTCTACTTTGGCCGCTTCGTCCCATCTGCGCATTCTGATGATGATGTCGAAATAAGTATTCTTTTCAAAGGCCTCT